>JAPKDT010000252.1 GCA_028822475.1 SAR324 cluster bacterium | reverse complement strand
TGCGTTTCAACCATTTTGACAAATTCCTGAGACAGATCAACGTTTGATTGTTCCAGACTTTTACTACGTATTTCACCTAAGCCCGCAGTACCTGCCTCACCTGTCACTTTCTTACCGGAACCTAAAGTTTCTACCAGCATGTTTTCCCCAACCTGAGCAAGTTTTCCAGGGTTATCAAATTTGGTCAATACGAGTCTACCAATCGAACGAGTATATCCTGCATCAAACATCCCGTTCACGGTGCCGTTATCTTCCAGAAAGATACTCTCCAAAGTACCTGCCGGATTCCCATCAGCACTTGTTCGAAGTACGTTATAACTTCCGGCAAACTGGGTAATTCCATCCAAACCTGTTCTAGGATCTGTGGGGTCATCAGGATTAAATCCCTCTCCTAGATTGATACCGATAACTAAAGGTGCGCCTCCACCAAATGGAATTGCAAATTGCGGAACACCTGTGTCAGGGTCAACGGGTTGTGGAATTAATCGTGGAGGCCCTCCTGGCAAAGGATTACCGTCCGGATCAACTCCTCCAGGCTGTGCTTCGAATGAACCACCGGTAGCGGCAATTAATTTCCCGTCATCCGTAAACTGCATGAATCCACCACCGACGGCGACCATAGTACCTGGAATTTGACCTAAAGAAGCACCGTCAAACATGACATAGTATTCCCACTGGTTACTGACACCTGTTCCAGCGATAGGCTGACCTGTACCAGGATCAATTTGCTCAGGCAGGTCTGGACGTTTTCTCATCGCAACAGTTGCGGCATGAGTGTTACCCAATGCATCATAAACGGTGGTTGAAGTAGCAAAATTATACATGTTGTCCGTCACATTAGTTGGATCCACTGGAACATCTTTGACGGATGCGTTGGCGTCAAGGTTCGCCGCAAGCTTCATCCCTGTCCCTTTAATTCCTGTTCCGGTTGGCTGAGGTGCATCTACAAGTCCTAGGATTTGCAGCGCGCCGGGTATGCCTTTACTTTCACCTGTAATCCTGTCCACTTTCAGTGCTTGTATACGTCCTCCGCGCAGGGTGGATAGGAAGCCCTCTTTGTCATATGAAAATTGACCGTTACGGGTATACGATTCCTTGTTAGTGCTGGGACTAACGACTGTAAAAAAACCTCCACCAGCGATCGCCATATCCGTAGTGAGAGCAGTAGATTCAAATGCACCCTGAGAATAGTCCATCTCCACAGCACCAATCTTCACTCCATTACTGGCTTCGGTGAAGGAAGCACCTTGCGGCCAGGCATTTCCCATCAAGTCTTCAAATGCAACATTGTTGCGTTTAAACCCAAAGGTATTAACGTTGGCAATATTATTACCAACAACCTGCATAGTTTTGCCATGAGTTTTTACCCCACTGGCTCCAGTATTTAATGATCCAAGTAACGCCATATTATTTTTCCTTAAACAATATTATAAAATATATCAGGCGATACACTCCATCGTTTCGCATAGATATGATGAAAATAGTTAAGAGTTAGAAACTATTCATTTGAAGTTGAACTCTCAGGTTCAACCGTTATTATTCTGAATTCTTTGAACTCCATACGGGAGTTTTACGTGTCATAAGTTCTGTTTTGGCAGGCAGAGGAACCGCGCTTTGATAACGTAATTTAGATTTATTGCCCATGCCGACTATTTCCTTCGCCGGGACCCACTCGCCATTGATTTTCAGCAGAGGATCACTACCTTCAAAACGTACCATTGAAACTTGTCCGGACTTGGTAAGTGTAACTCCAACTTCTTCTCCACCTTCGGTTCTGGCGAACACATTGTAGTTGTAGTCTCCATTCGGCATCATGTCTCCATCATTATCGCGTCCGTCCCAGGCGAATTCATGTGCGCCCTGAGCTCTGCTTTCCAGATTTATTTCACGGATCATCTCACCTGTTGAATCATGGACAAGGAGCATCACACGTTCGGCGCTACCTTCCAGCTTGTAAGTTACAGGAATAGTATCACCGTTGTTCAAAGGTATTTCCCTTGCGCCAACTTCCACATCTTTACCAAGCATGCTTCCTACTGTTGAGCGTGCGATGTGTTGCTGGATATCCATCATCTTTGCCGTCTGGTCATTGAGATTCTGTAACTGTTCTACTGTTCCTAGGGATGCCAACTGCTGCATCATACCTTCTGAATTCATGGGATCCATCGGATCCTGATTCGCCATTTGAGTCATCAGTAAATTCAGGAAATCCTGTTTTCCTAGTTCTTTACCGTCATTGCTGCTTTTAGCCGCGCGGTTACGTAGGCTGGTCGCATTGATCTGCAGGGCTTGTTCAACATTGTTTCCGGTTTGCATAATTACCTTTGCTCAGACGTATAGATTGAGTCCGGATTCATTCCGGTTTATAACACGCGGTGTTTCTACAACTTCCGCAATTTCTTCTTTTTTACCTTTTTCCGCAGAATTCATGTCATCTTCAAATGCATAATTTTTCCGATCTCCGCTGAATTGGGAATCCCGTTCGTTGATATCAACGTTGAGAGCTAAATCCTGATAAGAAAATTCTGGATCCAAAAATTTGCTGCGCAGTGAATCAAATCCGGATTCAACCATTAGTTTGGCTTGAAGATTATCAACACGCATATCAATTGAGAGATCAGTTCCGGATTGCCTAATTTTCAAAGTTATTTGTCCCAGATCTTCTGGATGCAAGCGCAAGGTCATTTCTTCAACACCATTGCCGCGTATAATTCTAACACGACTTACCACCTGCTCCATGTTAAAAGGAAGATCCGCACCACGTAATGGCCCTGCTGGAGTACTTGTGCTTTCTCCTCCTTTAACCATTGTAGTTCCGGAAACTTCAGTTAAAGCGTTAATTCCTGAAGGCGAGACCGTGTCCACTGAAGATTTGATAATGCCGGAAAGTTGCGTATCTTTTGAAGTCAATGTTCTAAACTGATTTAAAGGCTGTACAGATCCCTTTTCTGAAACATCTGCCGGACTATTTCCTCCCGTCATTTGGAAGGTTTCTGTAGTTTTTGTTTTTGCTACACTTTGAAGTTCTTCTGCTAATTTAAATTTTTCTGTAGCTTGAAAACCAGCTTCCAGTTTTGTTTTTG
>JAPKDT010000251.1 GCA_028822475.1 SAR324 cluster bacterium | reverse complement strand
CCGTGCACATGTTGAAGTTATCAGTGTTAAGTAAGTAAAAGACCCCATGGAACTTAAAAAAAAATTACTGTTGAAATTTAAAACTCGGAAAAACCGGTTTGTGTTGTGGAGGTAGTAACGAGGGCCTAATTCGGCTAAAAAACAGCAAAGACTATTCAACAGTAGATTTTGGGGAACTAACTATACCGTTTATGCAGAACCCCGCAATTTAAAGTCCGGAGAGCGTAAGTGAAGTTTTTAACTGCGGATAACAAATTCCTCCCTCCCAACATCCCTGGTAAGTGATATTAAGGATACCGTTTTTCTGGTTTTTTGTAATCGGAGTAAGACGCAGGGTAGCTTCAACCACATCATGGTAGACTTCGCTGGCGCCAAAAAAAGGATCATCCTTTATTTGAGCGGTTGGGAACTGAATATCCTCGATAATAAAATCTTTGCTGCTGAAAGCAAACTTGTCTTTGTACAGATAATAAAACTGAGGTATTTGCCAGCGAATAACTGCTACAGAAGGACCTGTAACAATGTGGTCCAACTGAAACGCTTCTTCCGCCTCCAGAGGCTCTGCATCGTAAGGTGTCTCTTGCGCACTTACTGGAAAAGCAGTACAACACAGAAATAGCAGTATTAGAGTATTGAGCGCGCAAAAGTAGTCTGACTTTTTTTTATTCATATAATCTAAACGATTATAATTAATATTTTCGCCGGAAACAGGCAAAGCATAAATTCTATGAAAAAGATGGCGTATCAGCATTATTCTTTGTGCTCGGTCGTGCTGAAAGTATAGGTTGTGACTACACCATTGTCATCAAACTGAATCACCAGATCCTTAGCTTTCCGTTCTCCAAAAACAGAGTAATCGTAATTACCGTAAGTCCAAGCGAGTTCACCATCCTGATTTCCTGAAAGCCACGGTGATCCGAACAATTTGCGAACCTCACTTTTGGTCGTTTGCCCTATCTTTATCGCAGGAACATGAGACACCGGAAAGTCTTTTCCCAAGCTAATACACGATGAAGCAAAAAAAAGTAATCCCGTTAATAGAGTCAATATTTTAGCTAAGTTCCAAATACTCAGATATCTTTCAGTCAAAACAAAATAATTTATTATTTTCATTTTTTGCCTTTTGCCATGAGTTATTAATTATCAAATAAACTGATATTAGTTAATCCGTAATTTCAGCTTGATTGAAAAGGGCCTCCTGATAACGTCCTGATTTGGTTTTTCCTAATTAACTTTATACAACAGCAATAAAGTAGTGGCATTCAAATCAGTCATTTTTTCATCATGAGGAACTTGCCCGTCCCTGGGTTAGCATACTTTCACGCTGAGCACAGTAACAATCAAATGCTTCAAGTGTCATGGTTTCAATACATGAATTAAACTCCACCCAGTCCTTTGCCTTAAAACCAACTCCCGTTTTTTTCACAAGTTTGCGCACAATTACCTTTAATTCATAAAAAAGTGCCATTGCAGTTGAAGGTGGATAATCCTGGATTGCGAGTATCCCACAAATCTGCTCCACCGCCTCTGTATATTTTTCACCCTTTTTTTCATAATTTTCCAAAATAACTTTCAAGCCTTCATGCAGTTGATGACGGATTGGGTTTTTAAACGGGTCCATTTGCTTCATGATCAAAGACTGTTTCTGCTTTGAAATAATTGCCAGTCTGAGGTAAAGCCACTCTTCAAGTATCTGCTCATGATTTTGTACTATCAGTGTATTTAGTGAATTACCCATTACTCACCTACCAAGTCACAGAACCTTAAACGCTTGTTCAGCTTCATGCCGCCCTGTTAAATCGTTCCGCAGCTTTTCCGCTGGACAGTATTTTACGGACAGCTACTGATGCCTCATTGACAGAACTAAAACGCTCCAAATGCCACAGCGTTAAAGAAGCACTGAAAAGCAAAGCATCGCTTGTTGAGCTGTTAGTGCCCTGTAATGCAGCCAGGCCTTCTTGTGCGGAAATTTTAGCAATTTCGGCATTGTTTTCATCAGGACCAAAATCTCTATCTTTATCAGGCAGAAGAGCTGGTGGAATTGGAACCAGTCGATTGTCACCTTCAATTCCAATTTCCGTTGGATCTGCTTCTACATGCATGTCTTTACTATCTTCCCAATAACGTACAAATACACCTCGTTTGCGTAAAGACGGGGTAACACCGCCTTCTGTTCCGCGTAACAAAAGTGTAGAACTGAATCCTGAATACCGGGCCAGCATTGTGTAAATCGGCGGATATTCATTGTGTACATAACCGCTGAGTAAATGTGTTTTTTGACGGCCCCTTATAGGTCCCGTCAAAACCTCGGAGGTAGAAATAGCAGTGCGTTTTACAATCCGTTTGCGAAAACCCCTCAGTGCATACAAGCTAGGACAAAAAACGCTTTGATCTACATAAGCCCAGCCGATATCGGGATCACTAATTTGTTTTCCCATTTCCTCTACAGGCAGATTTACAGACACTCCTGCCGCAGCTAAAATCTGACTGTGAGTCACTCCGAATTTAGGAGCGATTGTTTCAATTCCATGAGATACCGCAGGAACTCCGGACTCTGCAAGCAGCGCTGCTAAAAAAGGTGATGATGGAAGACTGCGAGCATAACCGTTGTAAGGATCAGCAATGTCCACCAACTCATCCACTTCCGCTTCAATGATTTTCGTTCTATCTAGTATGGCCTGCAATACACCTTTATTTTCATCTTCGGTTTCACGTTTCACACGCAAACCAATCAGAAACACGGCAGCCTGAACCGGGTCCGCAAGACCATCCAAGACGAGTAGCATTCCGGCACGTGCTTCTTCGGATGAAACACTCTTGCTGAGTTCCGGACCGGTGGCAACACGCTTAATAATGGCCGTCATCGTCTTTTCCGGATTCTCGAGCAAGGAATCTAATGTAGTATTCATCAAATATCTTGCAGTAATTTTTTAGCTAAAACGTTTTTTATGTATTTCCAGTTATTCTTCCAGAAATTTACGATCCATGTCTATTTTTCAAGAATGTAAAAGTACAACAACCGTACCGGAAATAATCAAAATAAAAGTGAAAAAAACTTACAGCCACTATTGCTGTTTTGTGATAACAATTAA
>JAPKDT010000250.1 GCA_028822475.1 SAR324 cluster bacterium | reverse complement strand
CATTCATATTCAGGAATTTAATGAATGGAATTTAAGAAATTTAGTAGAAGAAGTCGGATTAACGGTATTGAATATAGATTATTGTTTTTGGGGCTTTCATCCATTCAATATTCGATTTAGTTCTATACCGGAGAATAATATAGGAAAAACAATGTGTCATCATATCAATGTATTTTCACAGAAATTAACTAGTTGAATTAGTATCAACAACTTGTGACCGTGTTGGATTCAATGATGGAAGTGGTTAGTGTATTGATTGAAGATATTAGGATGCGTTTATTCTAGAACTGGCTTTAGTTTAGGTTATCCAAAATTAAAAATTCTAAATTTATTTCTCTCTTGTAAAAAATGCACAAAGCATTACACAAAGTACTGGGCAATGAATCATTAAGTTCCAGCACATTTAAATTGCAAATAGAGCGTGATGGCTTGGAATTCCGCGCAGGACAATGTGTCAATTTAGGACTTCCGAATACAGGTATCAATAGGGAATATTCCTCCTATTCCGGAGAACAGGAAGCAGAGCTTGCTTTCTTGATCCGGGAAGTTGAGGACGGTGATGTTTCTCCCGCCTTAAGACGTTTGAAATACGGAGATTCAATTGAAATTGATGGAGCTTACGGGCTTTTCACTTTGCCGGAATCGATTCCAGAAAATAATTCTAACGTTTTTATTGCCACCGGAACGGGAATTGCTCCATTTCATAGTTTTGTTCGTACCTTTCCAGAGTTAGACTACCTAATTTTACACGGTACTCGTCTTTCGGAAGAAAACTACGAAAGCGGACATTATACAACCGAACGCTATGTGCAGTGTGTCTCCCAAGAGAACGGTGGATGTTTTAAGGGGCGTGTGAGCGATTATTTGCGAGAAAATCCGCAGGGAACTGACAAACACTACTATCTATGCGGTAACAGGAACATGTTAAATGAAGTTTATGACATATTGAGAGAACAAGAAGTTTCTGGTTCTAACATCATGTCTGAAGTTTTTTTCTAAGGAACAAATGAAAGTTGCAATTTCTTACCCCCCCATCTTGAATAATCATGGACAGAAGGCGATGGTCTCCCAAAACCGGAATGTTCAGTATTTCCAGAAACCGACTTATTTGTTACCTGTCGTGCAGGCACAAGCAGCTACATGGTTGCAGGAATTAGGGCATCAAGTGTTTTGGGATGACGGTAATGCACAGTTGAAATCCTACCAACAATGGCAGGACGATTTAGTGCTGGAATCACCGGATGTGGTTGTTTTTGAAAGCACAACTCCTGTGATGAAGTTTTATTGGAAAGCAACGACTGAACTCAAGAAGTTGCTTCCGGAAACTATATTTATAATGACTGGTTATCATTCAATGCGCCGTCCGGAAGAAACTTTGCAGGAGTCACCAATGGACTTGGTTTTGAGCAGTAGTCACATAGATTTTGTGTTGGCAAAGCTGATTCCACTCATCGAAAATAATCATTCAAACTGGAGGGAAATATGTAACATTGAAGGTTTGATGATCCGAATGCAAGATGGCAATTTCCGCGACACTGGACGATTTCGGCAAGTGGAACCGCTGGAAAATTCTCCATTGGTCGACAGGGATTTGGTACATTGGAAAAATTATGCTGAAGAAAACGGAAATTATCTGCAAACTCCTGGGACTTACGCTTCCAGCGTGGTCCGTGATTGTATGTTTGGTAAATGTACCTTTTGTAGATACAACGGCGAAGACCTAACGTTTTCCGTGCTTCCAGTTTCAAAAAGTTTGGATGAATACGAAAATCTAGTAAACAATTATGGAGTTAAAGAAATTTTTGATGATTCCGGAGTTTGGTATCGAGGGAAAGAGGCACGTGAATTTGCACAAGGGATCATTGACCGGGGTTTGCACAAAAAAGGTTGTTATTTCGGATTCAACACCCGTTTTGAATATTTAGATGAAAAAACAATTGCCTTGCTTGCCAAAGCTAATTTTCGTTTTGTTTTGATTGGTCTCGAATCTGCCGATGATGAAACCTTGGCGCGTCTGAACAAGGGCTACCAAATACAACATGTGGAGCGTTGTTTGAGCTGGATGAAAAAATACGGTTTGCATCCGCACCTGACAATCATGGTGGGATATTATTGGCAAACTCAGGAACAACTCGATCACACAGTTTCCTTCGTCAAAGATTTGATGTTCCGCGGACTGGCCCGGACCCTTCAAGTTACACTTTGCACTCCATTGGATTTCACGGCATATCACGAAGAGTGTCTAAGAGAAAATGTTTTGCTGACCCAGAATTATGACGATCACGATATGAGTAAAATCATCGTGAAAACACCGATTCCGCATGATGCATATTATCAAGCGGTGCGTGAAATGTATTCGATTGCGTTTCATCCGCTATTTATTTTACGTCAAATTCGCTTTTTATTGAGCTTCCGAAAACGAGATTGGCAATTCCTTTTTATTTATGGAGTAAGGGCGATTCGAAGGGTGCGTCAACATATATTTAATTTGACCCGTGAGCAGGGAAAGTCCAACGGAAGGCTCGAGCAAGCACCTGCGGACTGAGAAACGTTTTTTCGATGAACCGCTTACTTTTAGAACATTTGCCTATTTCCGTACTGACTGGACTTTTAGGTTGGTCGGCTGGAGGCAGTTGGCTCTGTGTTCCGCTTGCCTTAACCGTTGGCTGGTGTATTGATGTCGACCATCTTTTTGATTTTGCTTATTATTGGCTGCGGCACCAGAAGAATCCGGATTTGTCTTTTATTTGTTCAGGCGGGTATTTTTACATAAACGGAAAAATATTCGTTCCGCTTCATTCTTGGGAATTAACATTTTTTTTAGTAATGGGGCTAGGTTTTTTTACACAGAATTGGATTTTAGCATTGACTACTGGAGTTGCCCATTCCATCCATTTGCTTCAAGATATGAGAGCTTATAAGGTGCGACTTTTAGGATACAGTTTCATCTCTCGTTATTCCCGAGCTTTTGAACAACATGATTTTTGCGGTTCTAAGCCATCATGAAAGGTTTTGAGAATATCCCCCGAATTGATTTGGGTTTTTTATGCTGAAAAAACCATCGAAAAGATTAATCAGATTTAGTCCTTACTGTTTA
>JAPKDT010000249.1 GCA_028822475.1 SAR324 cluster bacterium | reverse complement strand
ATTGTCTCGTTTTGAGTTTTTTTTTGATTTACAGCAATATATAGACTATAGTTTTTTTGTTGAAGTTTATCCTCACTTTAACTGTTTTATACCCTAATCTTTAACATGTATCAGCTAAAAACGAAAGATTGGTGTCGGGTTTTGCTCAAAAACAAGTTAGCTTGTTTTAGTATTAACTTGAGCTTTACACATATCTGCAGGTAACACGAAGTGTTTTAACGTCAAAATCAACAGCAGTTACTCATGCTTTATGCACTCTGCTTGCATAGTAATGTGGCTGAATCTGAATTAATCAATTTTTTCTATAAAGTCTTTACACAAAAAATAATAGTATTTTTTAAAGTTGGTAACTGCTGGAAAACTTTGTTCAATATTTATAAGGAAGCACTCGACGTTTTTTTTCAGAAGGAGTATATTCATTGGCAAGAGAGAGCACTTCAAGCAGGATTACTTCCATGCATAGAACATGCACTAGCAAACATAATTAATAAAGGTGAACCTCTCATACCCAAATCAGTAAAATATATCTTCAATTAAACGGGTATTTTGCGGGTAAACTGTGTTTTACGGATTCTTTGGGTTTACTATTTTTAGCTGATTAAAACTCCTCAATCGTGATTTAAAACTTCCATGTCAGAATATTACTCTCCTGTGAAAATGGGAGGTACTACAGACGGCCTACTTGTCTTAAGTAACGGCCGCTTCTTCAGAGGAAAATTACGGGGAGCTCCTGTTGAGGCTACCGGAGAAGTGATCTTCAATACGTCAATGACGGGTTATCAGGAAATCCTTACTGATCCATCCTACACCGGACAGATAGTGACAATGACATATCCTCAAATAGGCAATTATGGTGTGAACCCGGATGACATGGAGTCAAAAACCACACACGCTTCAGCTTTGGTTGTACGTGAACTTAGTCAATTGAGCAGTAATTGGAGAGCAACTCAAACCCTGGAGGAATGGTTGATAGAGTGCAGAATTCCTGTTTTAGAGGGTGTTGATACACGTTCCCTGGTTAAGGCAATACGATCAAGCGGTGAATGTTCAGGATTGCTGGTGCCTTTAGATTCTCGTCACACTTTGGATGAACTGCGTGAAGAAGCATTGGATTTGCCTTCAATGGTAGGTCAAAACCTGGCCAGACAAGTTTCTACCCATGAATCATATTTTTGGCCTTCAGAAGCAAAGACCAAACAGTTTAATATAATTGCCTATGATTTTGGAATTAAACACAATATTCTACGGATTATGAACAGTCTTGGAATGAGTGTAACGGTGGTGCCCTGGAATACAACCGCGGAAGAAGTCCTCGAGATGAATCCGCAAGGTGTTTTCCTGTCCAATGGTCCAGGCGATCCTGCTGCTGTGAATGAGGCGGTTGAAGCAGTTCGAATTTTGCTGGGTAAATTACCAATTTTCGGAATATGTTTAGGTCACCAGATATTATCACTCGCATTAGGATGTCAGACATATAAGTTGGCTTGCGGGCATCATGGAGGCAATCACCCTGTGATGGATGTTTCAACTAATAAAATTGAAATCACCAGCCATAATCACGGTTTTTCAGTGGATGAAAAATCTCTTCCCAAGAATGTCAGTGTTACACACAGAAACCTGAATGATCAAACAGTAGAGGGTATCGAGTCACTCATTCATCCGGCATATTCTGTGCAGTATCATCCCGAAGCTGCACCTGGACCAAGAGATGCCTCGTACCTTTTTGGCCGGTTTCTTGAAATGCTGAAAAGCTGAACCTAATTATCAGCTATTGAGAAGTAATGTATGAAGAAAATCAACAGTCTAAATTTTAAACCAGAAAAATAGCAAGTGAGGGTAGATGAGCGTTGGTAAAATGACAGGCCCCAAAAAGGCTGCAATTCTATTGCTTGCCTTGGGTGAAGATGCGGCAGCAGATGTGATGAAAAATTTGGAAGAAGCGGAAATACAGCAGGTAGGCTATTATATGAGCCGTTTCACAGATGTTGCTCCGGAAGAATTGGACATTGTACTCGAAGAGTTTTATCGAAATTCGGTGATGGCGTCTGAAGGTGTGAGTATCAATGCCTCACCTGATTTTGTCAAGAATGCCCTGACGAAAGCGTTGGGTGCTGACAGGGCCAAAGAGCTTAGTGACAATCTGAGCGCAGGACAGGATGAAGCCGGGCTTGAAGCATTACGCTATGCAGAACCTATCATGATTTCAAATTATATCCGTAACGAACACCCGCAAACAATTGCTCTAATTCTTTCATATTTAAAGAATGTGGAACAATCTTCAACCGTCCTGCGAGCACTGCCAGAAAGCGTTCAGGCGGATGTATTATATAGAATGGCGGTGATTGAAAGTATTCCTCCCGGAGTGGTAGCGGAAATGAATGAAGTATTAACTGAAGAAATGAAAACTGCAGGAAGTATGGCAACAAGCGTGGGTGGAGTTGAGCCGGTAGCAGAAATCTTAAACTCCGTTGACAAGGCTACAGAAACCAGAATACTGGCCAGTATCGAAGAATCAAATCCCGACCTAGCAGAACAAATCAGGGAATTGATGTTCACCTTCGAAGATATGGCGTTGATTGATGTCAAGCAAATGCAAATCGTTATGAAGGATGTTGATCAGGCTGACATGGTGCTTGCTCTCAAAACAGCAAGTGATGCAGTTAGAGAACTTATCTTCGGCAGCATGTCATCAAGAGCTGCGGAAATGGTCCGGGATGATCTGGAAAACCTTGGTCCTGCTAAAATATCGGATGTAGAAGCAGCACAGCAAAAAATAATAAAAGTTGTTAAGAAGCTTGAGGAAGACGGATCGATAGTCATTGCAGGTGCAGGCGGAGGTGACGTCGTTTGATCAATGAATGCTGAAAACTATAAGTTTTCAGTTATAAAAATTCATGCTTACGTTGCAGAGTTCACAGAATTTAATATTAACAACAAATTTGCACGCTGTCATTTTTAGTTATTGAATTTGTTTACTACGCAGATCTCTTCAAAAAAGCTTCAGGTTTCATTATTCAATAGTTATAATTCCAGTACAGACCTTTGTTTCCGATAAATATTTGAGAAAAATTTGCCTCTGAAACGGTTTGTTTAAAACAATT
>JAPKDT010000248.1 GCA_028822475.1 SAR324 cluster bacterium | reverse complement strand
TTCTTCACCTTTCGTATCCGCATCGCCGGAACGCCTCGCGAATTTGCTGGATCAGTGCGTTGCGGTTACAGGTATTTCAGCACAGTTACCACAGTTTCTTCCAGTTCTGCTTTCCTGCGGAACTCCGGAATCCGCCTTGACTCAGTTGCTTGATTTTACTGAAGCATTTCGGATAAGAACTGGAAGAAATTTTAGCTGGAATCGTCCGGACACAATTGCATTCTTGTATATTTTCGGACGCAGTAATTTCCTGGCAATTCGCTTAAAAAGAAATCCGGAACTTGCTGATAAATTGCTGGACTCTCCTTTCCTGTTAAAACAAAAAAGTTTGGAACAGATGGAAACCGAACTCCGGAAAAGAGTCGAGCAGCATCCTGAGTTTTCCCTGGGGGAATTCAAGAACATTTTACGGCGCTACAAATATGAAGAATATTTACGCATAACCGTGCGTGACCTTGCGCAGCTCTGCCCTTTCAAAGAAACACTCGAGGAACTTTCCGCAATTGCAATTTGTTCTTTGCGTGCTGCACTCTCCGGTATTACTAAACACATACTGGTAATTAATAATTATCCAGCAAACATAAAAACTCCGGATGAGAGCAGAACTTCCGGAGTTGAGTCAAAACCTACTCAAGGTTCAGAGTCTGAAGAACTATTTCCATTTATGATTTTAGGAATGGGGAAATTAGGAGGTTATGAACTAAATTATTCATCCGATGTTGATTTAATTTTCATTCACGATAATGAAGTCCTCACAGGAGATCCAGAAAGTGATTATAAACTCCGGATAAAAGCGGCAAAAATATTGATTGATGTAATGGCGGACGTGACAGAAGAAGGCTTCCTGGCGCGGATGGACATGCGTTTACGTCCCGGAGGAGATCGCGCACCCCTCGTTCAGTCATTGGATGAAATGGAATTTTATTATTCTGCAAGCGGTGAATTGTGGGAACGTCAAGCCTTGATAAAAGCAGTTCCTGTAGCAGGAACCGTTCAGTCCGGAAAAGATTTTATGAGCATGATAACACCTTTTGTTTTTCGGAGTTTGCTGGATGAAGCAGTGTTGCACGATGTGGAAAAAGTAAAGAAGCGTATTGAAGAGGAGCATCTGCGGGAAAGTTTTTTGAACGTAAAATTAGGTGTTGGAGGAATCCGTGAAATTGAATTTTTTGTACAAACTTTTCAACTTTTATATGGCGGTGCAAAACCGGAACTACGGAGTCCGACCACTTTGGATGTTTTGGAAAAATTGCGTGACGCAGAATTAATTCCGCAGCGTGATGCAGATAATTTAGCAAAAGCTTATTTGTTTTTAAGACGCGTGGAACATCATCTTCAGTTACGAGAGGAACAACAAACCCACACCTTGCCTTCAGACATTGAACAGCAACAGCAAATTGCCAGGAATTTAGCTTATCTTGAGTTTGATATAGAAAAAGCACGTCAGCAACTTTTGAGTGATTTGAAAGATGTGATGGGAAGTGTCCGTGCGGTTTTCAGCGGATTGTTCAGTCGCAAACACCTGGAAATTGAAGCGGCAATCCGCAACTGCGCGAGGATAAACAGTTTCACCTCGGAGGAACAGCAGTTTATCGAATTGTTTTCACAGCATCTTGCCCCCTTGATGCGTGAGAGCACAAAAAACAAATTTCAACGTCTGTTTGAATCTGTCAGCGTTAAAATTGGTTATTATCGAAAATTATCCAAACATCCTTCTTCACTTTCACGCTTGATGCGCATTGCTGAAACCAGCGAAATGTTGTGGAATTATCTGCTAAATCATTTGGATTTGCTTGAACAACTGGACAATTCTACACTAGAAATATCTGCAGAAAGTTGGGCCGCACAACTTGAAGAGAAACTTCTTAGTTGCTCGGATAACGAAGAAGATGAAATAGATCAGCTCAGGCAGTTCAAACATACAATCACATTTCTGTTGGGAAGCGCGGAAATGGAAGGTGTACTTTCTTACGAACGTACCAGAATTGGACTTACTATACTGGCGGAAGTGATTGTGCAGGCAGCTTTTCGTTTGTCGCAAAAATGGTTAACTAAACGTTACGGAGAAGTTCAGAATGCTCAGGGAGAATCAGGGCAGTTCGCGATCATTGGTTTGGGTAAATTGGGTGGCAGTGAGTTAACCTATTTTTCTGACCTAGACTTGATTTTTATCCATTCTGGAGAGGGATCAACCAGCGGTGAAAATGGAATCGGCGCTCAGGAATATTGGATAAAGTTGATCCAACGTCTCATCTCCTGCCTTTCTACAATTACTCGTACAGGTTATGCCTATAAACTTGACGCACGTTTGAGGCCTTCCGGAAATGCCGGTGTGCTGGTGACACCTTTAGATATTTACCTAAAATATCATGAAAAATCACAACCATGGGAACATCAAGCTTTGATCAAAGGCAGGGTAATTGGCGGTAGAGGTGAAACAAAATGGTTTCAAAAAGTAGAAGACGGAATTCGTAATGCTGTTTATGAGTGGATTCCGCCGGAAGATATGAACGCGCAAATTCATCATTTCCGGCTGCGTAAAGAACAGGAACTGTCAGGAGAAGAGGACAATCGCAGAAACATTAAAGAAGGCAAAGGAGGACTGCTGGATATTGAATATCTGACACAGGCATTGCAGCTTAAGTATGGCCGTGATTATCCTCAATTACGTTGCCCAAAAACTATGGATGCACTGCGGGAACTTGGTGAGCTGAATTTGCTTAACAAAGAAGAAGCACAGAGTTTGCGATACAATTACAAACTGTTGAGATTGATTGAAAATGGACTGCGACTGATCTATGATGAATCAACAGATTTGTTGGATTATGAAAAGGTTCAAACTGAAACGATTCTTCAACTTCTAAAACATCACGGTTACGAAGTTAGTAATTTACGCGAAACTGTGGAGACAGTGACCCAAAATGTTAGGGGAATCTATCTGCAATATTTTTGAATTATTTTAAGATAAAAGTAAATTAAATTATTAAGGAAGAGTAAAATCAAAAAAGAAGCAACAATAAAAGAAGTAGACACACACCTAAAAATTAAATTTAATTTATTGATGCTGATTATCCTGTGGGTTTTATTTTTTTTGGTCGTAAATAAGTAATATCTAATGTCATTTTAAATAACTAT
>JAPKDT010000247.1 GCA_028822475.1 SAR324 cluster bacterium | reverse complement strand
AAACACGAACGGAGTTCTGGAATCATGCACGCCTTCATCTTTTGGGGAGCACTGGTAATCGGTGTAAGGGAATTAACCTTAATGGGAGAGGGTTTTGTCAGTGGTTTTCAGGAATATTTACCTTTTCTAGGTTCTGACTCATGGCTTGGCTATGCTTATATTACTGCCTATACCTTCTGTGAAGTATTGGTGCTGGCCATGGTTTTAGTGGCACTTTATCGGCGGCTTGTCCCTAAACCCGATAGACTCGAACTGAACTGGGAGGGCATTTATGTTTTACTTTTTATCGTTGCAATCTTGCTTACCGACCTTCTGTTTGACGCAGCTCGACTTAATCTGGTAGAAAACTACGACCAGAAACTCCATTTTTTTCAGAGTGCAGAATACGGTTCGGAATGGGATTGGGCACCTTTCACTGTTTGGTTCGCTTCGGCAATTAATGGTCTGGGATTTGGAGCTAATGCATTTATCTATCATTTCAGTTATTGGGGACACGTGGGGATAATGCTTATCTTCGTGAATCTGCTGATACACACCAAACAATTTCATGAAATGACTGCTCTACCGAATATCTTTCTTGGTTCACTAGATTATCCACACGCAATTCCCCCTTTGGCAGATTTGGAAGATGAAAGCGCCTGGGAGGAGGGGCGTATCGGCATCAGCAAACTGGAGCACTTGACCTGGAAACAGGGTCTGGATCTTTTATCCTGTACAGAATGCGGACGCTGTCATGATGTCTGCCCGACCTTTGTTACAAACAAGCCACTCACTCTGAAGCGATTCAATCAATCACTAGTGCATCACTTACGAAATGAAGAAAAAACACTTTTCCGGACAGGCGCGACCGCAGATGACAAAACGCTGATCGGCGAAATTATTCGTCCGGAAACGCTTTGGGCCTGTACAACCTGTCGCGCCTGTGAAGAGGTTTGTCCGGTTTCAATAGAACATGTTCCGCGAATTTTGGGTTTGAGGCAAAATCAAACCATGATGGAAGAAGCTTATCCTCCGGAAATGGCTAATACTTTTAAAGGTCTTGAGCGCAATTTCAATCCGTGGGGCATTGGTTTTGACCAGCGGGCGGACTGGGCGGAAGGATTAAATGTGAGCATGATGTCTGATACCAAAGCAGAAGATATTGACGTGCTGATGTGGGTCGGCTGCGCGGGTTCGTTTGACAGTCGAAACCAGAAAATTGCACGTGCCACCGCGACACTTTATCAGAAAGCAGGAGTTAAATTCGCGATCCTCGGCAGTGAAGAAAAATGTACCGGAGACCTTGCGCGGCGTTCCGGAAACGAAATGCTTTTTCAAATGCTGGCCGGTGAAAACGTGAAGACTTTGAATAATTACAAAATCAAAAAAATCGTCACCGCATGTCCGCACTGCTTAAACAGTATCAAGAATGAATATCCGCAGCTCGGCGGCGACTACGAGGTTTTTCATCATTCACAGTTTATTGCCAAGTTGGTGGATGAAGGACGTTTACCTATCGGAAGTAATCTCAAAGACACCATCACTTATCATGACCCCTGTTATCTTGGACGCTACAACAATGAATTTGAAGCACCACGGAACCTGCTAAAAAAGACTGGGGATGCTCCGTTGAGGGAAATGGAACGTCACGGCAGGGAGAGTTTCTGCTGCGGTGCAGGAGGTGCCAGGATGTGGATGGAGGAGACAATCGGTTCACGTATCAATGAGACCAGAACCGAAGAAGCAATCAATACCGGAGCTTCCACTGTTGCTACCGGCTGTCCATTCTGTATGACCATGATCAGTGATGGAATTACCGCTAAAGGCAAGACCGACTCGATGCAGGCCAAAGATGTAGCGGAACTAGTACTGGAAGCCATTGAAGCATCTCAACCTACATAACATTACGCCGTCTGAAATATTCCACTCATCAGGATAATTCAGATGGCAGCATATAATTATTCTTTCTCTAGTCAAGTATTTATTTAACAATATATAATCCCTCCTTTTAATTAGGTTTTAGACACACCTTTGCTAAATCCGCAAATAGCTAATTTAATATTTTTCATGGTTCCGCTGGATTACCGCTTTCACCGGAATGACTAGGTGGTTTGAAGATGAAAAGCGGAATTAACTTTGACAGATATTCTGCAAGGATTTCCAACTGGATTCAGACAGAATGGGTTCGCTCACATATTCCAGATTTTGTGCAATGAGGGTTTCCAGTCTCTTCAGTCTTGATGACATATCCGGATGAGTTGAAAAACTTTCTGGCAAAGACGGTGATTGTTTTTGCAGCACGCGGAACATTGCCAGCATTTCATCACTATCTACTTTCGCCTGTATCAGCAACTGCAGTGCAAGGGCATCCGCTTCCGTTTCAAGTTCACGTGTGTATTTCAACAGTGAAAGCGTCTTCACACCTTGAAAAATGGTCTCCGTCAATGCATTTGCTTCTCCTACCAGCAACTTAAAAAGTCCGGACAATGCGGTTTGGCTTAATAAGTTTTCCGTACCGTGACGCTCTAGAACATGCTGCATCTCATGAGCCAGTACTCCAGACAAGGCTTCCGCTGAATGGCTTTTTCGCAGCAGGCCACTGAATATCAAAATTTTACCGCCCGGAAACGCCAGCGCGTTAACCCAGTCTGAATCAATTATTTCCAGCTGAAATTCGTAATCTGAGTCTGCAGGAGCCAAACGCGTAAGCAGTTTTTCCAAAGCCTGCCGTCCTGCCGCTGTTTCACAGATTACACGGTTAGGGAATATTTCATCAATAACATATTTTCCGAGCTGCTGTTCTATGGAAAGCGGAATAAAACTCGCAAACAATCCTGATACTGACGGAATGCCCCAGTAAATTAATGCCGGAAAAATGATTACTGTAAGCAGGGCGAGTAAGGGTGTAAAAAGACGGTTCCTGTTCGTAAAGTTTTTGCCAAAATTACTGCCGAATTCCGGATCATCCACAACCAGTGTTTCCGGAGGGTATTCTCCATACTCGAGCCGTACCGGCCCCTCCTGCAGCCCCAGCTGCAGCCTGAAGTCCACCCTGTGCCAGAAACGTCCCGAGCCATCTTCGAACTTGATCCATACCCCTCGTGTGTCTGCACTCAGCACTACATTCATGTGAGTAGGCGTCCGTCCGTCAAAATATTG
>JAPKDT010000246.1 GCA_028822475.1 SAR324 cluster bacterium | reverse complement strand
TTGGAGACGAGGGGGGTCGAACCCCTTACCTCAACGCTGCCAGCGTTGCGCTCTACCAGTTGAGCTACGTCCCCAGAAGTTGGAAAAGGCAGGATGAGCAGAAATCTTTATCCGGATTTAAACGATCCGATTTAATTCAAATTTTTGGTGAGTCTTGTCACCGTAAGTCGGAGTGATAACGCCCTGAAAGTTGGCGTCCCCAAGGGGAGTCGAACCCCTGTTGCCGCCGTGAAAGGGCGGAGTCCTAGGCCGCTAGACGATGGGGACCAATAACCCACCATAATATTATTGTCAGAGTATTTTGTCAATATATTTTTAGTTATTTTCAAAACGGAAAAGTCTTTTCTAAAGTATAAACTCTTCAGTTTTGCAGAAAACTTTTTATTTCACTGGCCATTATTTGCGGAATTCCGGGCACCTGCATAATTTCGTCTGTTGTCGCTAGTTTCAGTAGAGTTAAACTGCCAAAGTGCTTCAGCAGGAGTTTCCGACGTTTCGGACCGATGCCGGGAATATCGTCAATTTGAGAATGCAGGTTATGTTTGCGTTTGAGTTTTCGTTGAAATTCGATTGCAAAACGGTGTGATTCGTCACGAATGTTTTGCAGAAAATAAAGCACATCAGAATTTCTACGCAGGCGGATTTCATTTTTCTGGTTCGGTTTCACTACATATTCGTAATCTACATTCTGTCCGCGGCTACGTCCCCTCTTTTTTTCAGAACGTCCCTTTGCCAGTCCTATCAAATCCACTTTCCGTAAAATATCAAGATCTGCCAGCACTTTTGCCGCAATACTGATTTGCCCTTTTCCGCCGTCGACTAAAATTAAGTCCGGAAGTTTTTTGCCTTCTGCAAGTATGCGTTTGTAACGTCGCGTGAGAACTTCTTTCATGCTCGCAAAATCATCCGGACCGCTTATGCTGGTTATTTTATATTTCCGGTAATCCTTGTTTGAGGGTGCATTTTTTTTCCAGCAGACCATTGAAGCAACCGTCATTGTTCCAGAAAGATGTGAAATATCAAAAGCTTCAACTACTTCTGGAAGTCTGTTTAACTTTAATTCATACTTGGTGTGTTGCAGCACATTTTTGTTTTTGGAAGAACGGATGCGCTGTTCGGACAAATTAACTTTTGCGTTGCTGAATGCCATGCTGACCAGCTCTTTTTTGCGTCCCTTTTGCGGACAAACCACGTGAACGCGACGTGTTGATTTTTTATTGAGTGCGTCTTCGAGCAGTTTTCTGTCGGAATATTCAAATGGCAGTAAAATTTCACGAGGCACAATCGAACCTTCCGGCATGTAAATTCTGTGCAGAGCCTGTCCGAGTAAATTATCATCGGAAGCTTCGCTGCTGTCTTCAAAAAAGAAAAAATCTGTACCGAGCAACCTGCCGTTACGGATAAACAAAACCTGAACTCCGGTGGAATCTGATTCACGGAAAAGATTAAAGACATCCTGATCCTTACCCTTGACATCCAGCACCATTTGTCTCTCGAAAATCCGGCGCATGGCTTGAATCTGATCACGGTAAAGAGCGGATTTCTCGAATTCAAGTTTTTTTGATGACTGCTCCATCCGCTTTTCAAGTTCCTGTAGAAGTTCCTGATCGCGTCCTTTTAAAAAGAGCCGCACTTGGCGCACCACCTTCGCGTATTCCTCAGCGGAAACAACTCCGCGGCATGGAGCGAGACAACGCTGCATTTGAAAATTTAGACAGGGACGGTAGGTCTTTTTACCGTCAAGTCGCATTTTACTAGTACGCAGCGGAAAATATGTCATGACCGCTTTCAGTACTTGACGGGCGTCCTTGACGGATGTGTAAGGTCCATAATATTCGGACTTCGCGTCAATTTTTTCACGCACTAGTATGAGCCGCGGAAACATTTCACCAACCGTCAGTTTGCAGTACGGATATGATTTTCCATCCTTGAGCGCCACGTTGTAACGTGGGTGATGCCTTTTGATCAGTTGCTCCTCCAAAATCAGCGCTTCCGCCTCTGTGTCAGTTATAATCAGCGAGAAATCATGGATTCGGGAGACCATGAGTTGGATGCGTAAATTGTGTTTTGCCGAACTGCGAAAATAAGAACGGACACGATTGCGGAGAGTTTTGGATTTGCCAATGTAGAGGATGCTTTGCTGCTCGTCCTTGAAAAGATAAACCCCAGGAAGGTTGGGCAGATGGGAGAGTTTTTCCTGTGCGGGAGAAGTGGTCCCGCCACTTGCTTCAGAATGGCGGGTGGGCTTGTTCATGTAATTACTGAATTAAATCTGCTATTGTTTCAGGCACTTTTTTAACAAATTCGCTCATTGTTCCATAGGGGCCAATGTCCATTTTAAGAGCTCGCTGAATCACAACTGTTGGTGTACCGCTCACTCCGTAAATTGCTGATTTACGCTCGCCTTCTTTGATCAGTTTGTTGACCCATGCCTGGTCTTTTTCCTGTTGAAACTCTTTGTTCATGCCTAGAGAACGTGCCAGATAATTCGTAATTCCGGAATCAAAAACATTTACTCCATGAGTGAAACTGGCTTTGAAGAGCTCGTCTTTGATCAATTTACCTTTGCCGATTTTTCTGGCAACGTAATAAAGACGCAGCGGCGAATCGTCCTGTCCACGGAAGACAATCGGAATATCAATAAATTCGACTTTGTCTGCAAATTTCTTCCGGAAATCTATTGATGCCTTGTGCAGCGTGTTACAGTGAGGGCAGCCGAAATTCATAAATTCTTCGAAGACTACTTTTTTGACACTGTGCGCACTCGGAACTGAGCCTACACTTTCAAAGTGTCCACGGATTGATTCCTTCGCAGAAACAGAAAACGCGAGGGCCAGTCCAAAGATTATTAATATTACTTTTTGCATTTATTTACTCCAAATATTAGTTGATGAAATACTGGCTTCCCGCTTTTTAGGGAAGGACAAATTTTTACTCAGATAGTGAAAGGTCACCCCATCAAAACTGTAGAATCGAAACAGCTCTAACTGCTGCTAAATTCGCAAGCAAAAAAATTTCTGGTAGATGCTGTAGTCTGAATTGTTTAGACGCTTCCAGGATGATCCTTTGCCAGCGGCTAGACTGAAGTTTCTTCTGTGAAAAATGAAAAAAATTTAGCAAATAATATCCGCAAAAAATCATGTGGGATGACAACAAGCTAAGTAGTATT
>JAPKDT010000245.1 GCA_028822475.1 SAR324 cluster bacterium | reverse complement strand
CCTGTGCGGCTTCAAGCGCCGTAGCATTCCGGAATAGAATTCCGTGTTGCGCTCCCGTTCCGGTACCAACCATAATCGCGATCGGCGTCGCCAATCCCAAAGCGCACGGACAAGCAATCACCAATACAGCGACCGTATAACTTAAAATTTCATTTGCAGATGCACCGGAATACCACCAGAAAAAACCGGTAAGCGCCGCAATGACTAAAACCACTGGAACAAAAACACCTGCGACTTGATCAGCCAAACGTGCAACCGGCGCCTTAGCGAGCTGCGCGTTTTCAACCAGTCGAATGATTCTGGCCAGCGTGGTTTCTCTTCCTACTCGTTTTACGCGAATTGTGAGCAGACCGTTTGTATTGAGCGTTCCTCCGGTAACTTCCGAACCATCCTTAACGGAATCTCCGGCCGTTTTTTCAACCGGAACCGGTTCACCGGTCAGCATCGATTCATCTACATAACTGGAACCTTCGATCACAATTCCATCCGCGGGAATAATGCTTCCCGGACGTACCCGTAAAATATCTCCGGCATGGACTAAATCGATGGAAATATTTGACTCCTTGCCCTCATGCACGAGAACTGCTTCTTTGGGACGCAGCTTTAACAACGAACTGATAGCCGCAGAAGCACGGCTTTTGCTTTTGGCTTCGACTGATTTTCCCAACAAGATAAGTGCGATAATCACACCCGCAGTTTCAAAGTAAAAACCTTCCACATTCAACTCCGTACCAAACATATTCCACAAACTAAAGCCAACTGCGGCAGCGGTTCCCATCGCAACGAGGCTATCCATGTTCGGATTGCGATGAACAAAAGTGGAAAATCCTTTGCTGTAAAAATCACGTCCGGCCCAGAGGATCGGCAATGTCAACAGCAGTTGAAGCAGACCGTAGTGCAGTGGTTCTGTATCCGGTGCAAACAAGGCCGGTAGTGACATGCCCAACATAGGTCCCATCGCCAGCAAAACCAGTGGTACACTAAACATAATTGCTAACCACATTTTACCGCGGAATTTCATATACTCCTGTTCCGACTGTTCAGAAGGTTCTGCAACGTCATCAGAATCTTTCAGACGGCGCGCCTCAAAACCTGCAGACTCAACCGCGGACTCCAATTTAGCTGGATTAGCAATTTCTGGATCATAATGGACAGAGGCTCTGTTCAAGGCAAAATTTACTTCCGCCAAATCGACACCATCCACTCCACCCAATGCCTTTTCCACAGAACTGACGCAGCCGGCGCATGTCATGCCCTGAATATCTAACGTGATAACCTCTATTTCCTGTTGCATCTTTTTTCCCTCATCTCATAAAATAATATCTTAAACTTCTGAGAATACCTTATAGGGGTATAATGCTGCTGTCAAGTTCTTTGGCGTTTTTTCAGCTTAAATAGGTGCTTCTACGTAAATTTACTAATAGAGCTAAAAGAATTCGTCTAGAGAAATACTATAGATGAGGGACCTCTAAAAAGTCACAAAAACATGTCATGTTTGACCACATGAACAAAGGTCTGCCGTTTACACTTTCCTCTAAGCCCTGCATGATGTAGTCTATTTGTTTTATTCTAGAAAAATATGCTCCATGAAAAACAGCAGTAATTCAAATCCTCCCGCTCAGATTCCCACCATTCCATTGGATTATCAAGAATATCCAGTCGAAGAAGTACAGCAGCGTGCGCTGGAGTACTACGAAAATATGAAACGGCGGAGAACGGTTCGTGATTTTTCAGCACATCATGTCCCGCTTGATATTATTCAAAATTGTTTACGTACGGCAGACACCGCACCGAATGGAGCAAATCAACATCCATGGCATTTTGTTGTCGTCTCTGATCCGGAAATCAAGCATCAAATCAGGAAGGCCGCGGAAAAGGAGGAAAAGGACTTCTACAAGAGCCGCGCAAGCAATGAATGGCTCGAAGTTCTAGCACCGCTGGGAACGGATGAGCACAAACCTTTCCTGGAAACAGCACCTTATTTAATTGCCATTTTTGCCAAAGTACATGGAATTGACGAACAGGGTAAACGCGTCAAACACTATTATGTCAACGAATCCGTGGGCATCGCAACCGGATTATTGATCAGCGCCATTCACCATGCAGGATTGGCATCGCTGACTCATACACCAAGTCCAATGCGCTTTCTCAATAAAATCCTGCAGCGTCCGGAACAGGAACGTCCATTCTTGTTACTGGTCGTAGGATATCCAGAAAAAAATGCAACCGTTCCAGATATTCAGCGAAAATCTCTGCCCGAAATCTCTACTTATTTTTGAGAAAAATGGTTTTCTCCTTTTTTTTCAAAATATTTGACAGTTTTCCACTCTGTAGCACACTATGTGCGGAAGGGATTTTTAATCCAGTTCTCCCACAATAGTAACTTACCAGAAGGACCACAGAATTGAATGTTGATGTCCATGCTCATGGTGATTTTTAACGTTTCCGCTTTCCATTTATCTGTAGTTTTTTTATTATTATCGTCTACTTAAAAAGTATGTCTGAAAAACACAATTTTTCTCCACTAAATTTTACTATCTCAAAGGTTGATTATGCTTCTGATTACGGAAATAAATACTCAGCTCCGGCTGGTGGAAAAATAGCATGAAAACACAAACCCCCCAAACAATTTATCTCAAAGATTACAAGCCGCCGCAGTTTTTGATAGATACAGTGGATTTGCAAATTGATTTAGCTGAAGAATGGACGACAGTTAAAGCACAGCTTAACTTTAGAAAAAATCCTGCATCCACTGAAAACAGTAAAACACTGGTACTCAATGGCCAGAAGATGGAACTTATGGCTGTCAGTCTGGATAATGTGGAATTGACTCAGGAGCAGTACCAAGTTGATGAATCTCACTTGACAATAACTGATGTTCCGAAAAATTTTGTCCTGTCGACGGAGGTCCGAATTCAACCGCAAAACAACACTGAACTAGAGGGGCTTTACAAATCCAGCAAACTTTTCTGCACTCAATGTGAATCAGAAGGTTTCCGTAAAATAACATATTTCCTGGATCGTCCGGATGTGATGTCACTTTACAGCACGACCATTTCCGCGGATCCGCAACTCTATCCGGTGATGCTCTCAAATGGAAATCTGCTCGACAGAGGAAAACTAACTGACGGCCGTCACTGGGTAAAATGGGAAGATCCTTTCCCAAAACCGGCTTATCTTTTTGCGCTGG
>JAPKDT010000244.1 GCA_028822475.1 SAR324 cluster bacterium | reverse complement strand
GTTAATTTTTGTTCATTTTTAAAATGAAAAAAAGGTGTCATTTAGACAAGTTGGTTGACATTGAAAAAATCATTGATTCTCATAGGGGCAATGTTTTTGTAGGGAACACTTTTGGAGAAGACGATTATGCTGACAGAGCAACCTAATTCTGACACACACCATTTGCATCAAATGACTGCTATAGAGATTGTGGAGACAATGAATGCTGAAGATGCGACCATTGCAAAATCTGTCCGTGAGGCACTTCCAGAAATTGCGTCAGCAGTAGAATTGATTTCAGAACGTTTAGAGAAAGGCGGCCGACTGTTTTATGTTGGAGCAGGTACGAGTGGGCGTTTAGGAGTGTTGGACGCATCGGAATGTCCACCAACTTTTGGTACGCTACCGGAGAAGGTTCAAGGCATAATGGCCGGTGGTGAAACGGCGATATCAGATGCTGTTGAAGGTGCTGAAGATGACCGCAGTGCAGGTGTTACCTCAATGCTGAAAAACAAAATTGATCATCGTGATGTGGTAGTTGCTATTGCCGCAAGCGGAACAACACCTTTCGTTCTCGCAGCAGTTGAATTTGCTCGCGAACAGGGTGCGGTTACTGTTGGCCTCTCCTGCAATTCTCCTTCTCCTTTATTGGAGAATGTTGATGTGTCTATTGGTATTCCAGTTGGCCCAGAAGTGCTGGCCGGCTCCACTCGGCTTAAGGCTGGAACAGCACAGAAAATGGTGCTTAATATGCTAAGTACCGCTACGATGGTCCGCCTGGGAAAAGTTTACCAAAACAGAATGGTGGATGTACAGACAACTAACAAAAAATTAATACGAAGGGCAATGGAAATGGTCTCCGAACTTGGTGAAGTTTCACCGGGGATTGCAGCTGAATTGTTGCAGAAAGCTGGAAATCATGTAAAGACTGCTGTTGTAATGGCAAAGTTAGGAATCAACCCAGAGAGTGCCAGAAAACTTCTTGAAGCAGTAAATGGACACTTGGGTAAAGTCTTAGGAGAACCCTGAAGAAAGTGAAGCATGATTAAAAACGTTATAGGATTAATGAGCGGTACTTCGATGGATGGTATAGATGCGGCATTTTTGAAAACGGACGGATTGCTCCATGTTGAATTAGGTGAAGCAATTACAGTAGCTTATTCTGAAGATTTGAGGCATAAATTATCAGAGCTAGTTTCTTCTGGTATGTATTCGAAAAACGTAGAAGAACAAATTACGGTAAAACACGCCGAAGTCATTACTCAACTACTAAAAAAAACAAATACTGCTGTGGATGAAATCGACTTGATTGGTTTTCATGGACACACTGTTTTTCATTGCCCTTCAAGAAGAAAGACTTTGCAAATTGGAGATGGTGAGCTACTGGCGAAATTAACAGGAGTGGACGTTGTTTGTGATTTTCGTAGTAATGACGTGAAACAAGGAGGACAAGGTGCACCTCTGGTTCCACTTTACCATCAAGCAGTAGCAACTAAGTTAACAAAACCTTTGGCAATTTTGAATTTGGGTGGTGTTGCAAATATTTCTTGGCTTGGTCATGAAGATGAGTTACTGGCTTTTGATACAGGTCCTGGAAATGCTTTGTTGGATGATTTTATCAGTTTACATTTGGGAGAAAGACAGGACACGGGGGGCAAGTTGTCTTTGTCCGGCAACGTTGATCAAGTAAGCTTGAAAACTTTATTAGAACATCCATATTTTTTGAGGAAGGCGCCTAAATCTCTGGATCGTAATGAATTTGATTTGACGCCTGTTTCTCAATTATCTATAGCAGATGGAGCGGCTACTCTATGTGCTTTCACTGCTGAAAGTGTCTCAAAATGTACCCGATTAATCCCTGAATATCCTACAATGTGGTTAATTACAGGAGGGGGACGGCACAATCTTGCTATGATGCAAGAACTGAAAAAAAGACTCGAAGCTCCAGTAATATCAGTTGATGATATCGGTTGGAATGGAGATTTTTTGGAAGCTCAAGCCTTTGGATATTTGGCCGTTCGTAGTGTGATGGGACTGCCGCTGTCGTTACCGTCAACCACAGGAGTTCCGCGTCCATTATGCGGAGGAGTCATTTTTCAAGCTGTATAATGATTGTAATATGTTTAATGAAGTAAATTGTGGTGAAAAACTTGACACCTTAATAAATAAGGAGCTTAAGACAGAAACTTTCCCCGGAATTGAGATTCTCTACGCAAAAGGAAGTGAGGTTTTGCTTCACAAAACATGGGGTAAAATGCAATCAGGAAACTCAAGTCCGTTACTTTTGGACACGATCTTTGATGTTGCCTCTTTGACAAAGCCAGTGGTGACTGCAACTTTGCTGTTGATTATGCAGGAAGAAGGTAGTTTGAAACTGGGCGACCCTGTGCAATTTCATCTTCCTGAATTTGCAGGGAGAGGGAAAAAGAGAATCACTTTGAGGCATTTGCTGACACATGTTTCTGGACTTCCTGCGTGGAAAAATCTTTACGAATCGGTTAAAAACCCTGAAGAAGCCCATACACGTTTGATGAATATTCCACTCGAATATTCCCCTGGAGAAAAAATGATTTACAGTTGTTTAGGATTTTTAGTACTGGGTGAAGTGATCCGGAAAATTTGTGGAAAAGATTTGTCGGTCGTATTCTACGATAAAATTGCTAAACCTTTAAAATTGCGTAATAGTCTTTTTTCACCGCACAAAAATAGGAAAAACTTAAATAATGTAGCCCCAACTGCATACTGTCCAATACGTAATAAAGTTCTGCATGGAATGGTTCATGACGAAAATAGTTTTGCTTTTGCAGAAGAAGGTGGTAATGCAGGTCTATTCTCAACTGCAAAGGACTTGCATCGATATACTCAAATGTTGTTGAAAGAGGGCGAACTCAAAGATGTTCGTATTCTTACTCAAGAATCTGTGCTGGAAATGCTGAAAAATCAAAATCCATTATCTTTGACTCCACGTGGATTAGGGTGGGAAATTAAAAAACCTCTTTCAATTTTAAACAAGACTTCGTTAGCATGCAGTTGTGGACCGAATTATCCGGATGATTCATGTGGTCATACTGGATTTACGGGGACATCTCTCTGGTTTGATCCTATATCGAAACAAATAATAATTGCTCTTTCTAATAGAGTTAATCTATCAAGAGAAAATAATCTTGAAGCAATTAAAAGATTCCGAGTAAAGCTGCATGGACTTTTAAATCTGAACAATTCTAG
>JAPKDT010000243.1 GCA_028822475.1 SAR324 cluster bacterium | reverse complement strand
CATGGATACAGTTGGTACAATTGATTCTGCTAAAATATTAAGCAAACATAACACATTGACATGTCTGCATAAATTTCATACAGCGGAAGAATTGATCAAAATTCCGGACAGCATCAAGAAAAATATTGCAATTACAATTGGCATCGCAGAAGGTTTGCAAATACTGCACGAACTGGGAGATGAAATAAAACATTTTAATTTTATCTGCATCGATGTTGCCAATGGTTACACCGAACAGTTTTCAGATTTTATTAAGCAGGTCCGTAGCGAGTTTGAGGATAAAATTATTATTGCCGGAAATGTTTGTACTCCGGAAATGACGGAACAGCTGATTTTGTCTGGTGCTGATATCGTTAAAGTCGGAATTGGAGGTGGATCTGCATGTCTTACCAGAAATGTTGCAGGCGTTGGTATTCCTCAGTTGAGCGCTGTTATAGACTGCTCAGATGCCGCACATGGAATTGGCGGGATGGTTATGTCTGACGGTGGATGTACTTGTTCAGGTGACATCAGTAAAGCCTTTGGCGCAAATGCAGATTTCGTGATGCTGGGTGGATTATTAGCCGGTCATGATGAAAACAGCGGGGCAATTACGGAAAACAAAAGTACTGGTGAAAAAACTGTTGAATTTTATGGCATGGCCAGTAGTACTGCACTTGATAAATATTACAGTGACAAAAAGGGTAAAAATTATAAAGCGAGTGAAGGTAAACTGGTTAAAATTCCTTACAAGGGTGCCTTGGAGGATACGTTGCTTGATCTTTTGGGCGGTGTCAGGAGTACCTGCACTTATATTGGTGCCAAAAAAATAAAGGATATTTCAAAATGTACAACCTTTGTCTGTGTGAAAAACCAGTTGAATAACATTTTTGTTTAATACTTTCTATTGCGAGGATTAGTCATGGAACAACTTATCTCAATTCAAAACGGCGAAAAACAAGCCTCAATTTTTTCTGCAGCTGAAATGGAAAACCGTCTGGCCGGGTTGCGGTCTTTGATGGAAATAGAAAATGTGGATGCTGTTTTTTTTACTTCCATCCATAATATAAACTATTACAATCACTTTGTTTACTGCTCATTTGGACGTCCGTATGGCCTGGTGGTTACTCATGACAAGCTAAAATCAATCACTGCGAATATTGATGGAGGGCAACCATGGCGGCGTGGTTTTGGTGATAATATTATTTTTACTGATTGGGAACGCGATAATTATTTCAGGGCCGCAAAGCAGGAAATGCAGGGGAAAGTCCGCATTGGTGTTGAGTATGATCACATCAATCTGGAAAATTTAAACAAACTCAAGGCCGCACTGCCTGACGCAGAGATTGTTGATATTTCAAAAATGACCATGCGACAGCGGATGATTAAATCAGCTGAAGAAATAGAATTAATTCGCAACGGGGCTCAAGTCGGAGATATTGGAGGAGCTGCATGTGTGGAAGCAATCGCTGAAGGAGTTCCGGAACATGAAGTTGCTCTGCATTCCACCCAGACGATGGTCCGTGAAATTGCGAAACGTTATCCGGAAAGTGATATTATGGATACCTGGACCTGGTTTCAGTCCGGAATTAATACAGATGGTGCTCACAATCCCGTCAGTACACGTAAAATCCAAAAGGGTGACATTCTCAGTCTAAATTGTTTCCCAATGATTGGTGGCTATTACACGGCTTTGGAAAGGACTTTATTTTTTGATCATGCTTCAGAACGTCATCTGGAAATTTGGGAGGCTAATGTTGAGGTACACCGCAGGGGTTTGGAACTCATTAAGCCTGGTGTACGTTGTTGTGATATCGCCGACGAACTGAATGAAATTTTTATTAAACATGATTTACTGCAGTACCGCACCTTTGGTTACGGACACTCTTTCGGAACCCTATCCCACTATTACGGACGTGAAGCAGGACTGGAATTGCGTGAGGATATTGAAACTGTTCTTGAGCCGAATATGGTTGTCTCAATTGAACCAATGGTGATGCTTCCGGAAACTCTGCCTGGTGCTGGAGGTTACCGTGAACACGATATTCTTGTTGTGAAAGAAGACGGGGCGGAAAATATCACTAAATTCCCTTTTGGACCGGAACATAATATTATCAACTAATAAGCTTCAATTATTAACTTAGCTAAAGTTTTACCTTGTGAAAGGTTCTTGACCAGATCCCATGAGTCTGTAGTTTGCCATGAGAGCAGTGCACTGAACCTGTCAAAGTTGACTTGAAGGGATGGGATTTGTAGGTGTCCTAGAGAAACTGAGCTAAAGACTTACCGCTGACTGTTATAGTAGCGTTTCCTTCCGCAATTACTTCTTCAGCATCATCTTCACTATGCTTCACCTGAGCGAGGTTACTTCTCAGTGCAGTTGGGCGTTCCTTCCAAAAAGTAAGAGTCAGATAAAAACCTGTCATTCCGCCCATCATCAAAATACCAGCGACTACAACTTTGGAGTCCACTCCCAGATCAGCTACCATCCACAGTGCCGGTAGAAAACCACCCAGAGGATACTTTTCAGAGTTTGAGGCATTAATCAGCACCATGCTGATTATCGCAAAGATGGCACCTGTTCCAGCGCCTATCAGTAATACATTTAATGTTTCCATCATTTTTTATAAAAAAATTTAAAAAACTGTCCTACAAAAATATCAACAACTACAATAATTCCAAGTTAAAAACGAGATTCATCTCTTTACAAGACACTGCTAAGTAGTCTCTTATGGTTATTGGGTTAATAAATAACTCCCAACACAGAGAATATTATGTCTGCAAATACAATGATACCTGAAATTATAATACCAGAATTACAATCGCAATCATAACGGTTCGCACTGGTTTTTAAGTCGTTTATGTTTCTCGATGTTGTCTTTGGAAGTGGAGCATAAATCATAATAAAACTAAATATTTTTAATATTATTACTTTAAAGTTACTAACTTTAAAGAGGATCAGAGTAAATTGATTAATTAACAACGATTCTAGATAAATGATACAAAATGATACTAAAAACAGTGTGCCATAATTTGATTAAAGTAGTTGTTTTTTGTACAATTTAAATTTATTTTTAACAAAAACTTAAGAAAACTTAACCCCATACATTTTTATGATTCTTGAAATTAAGGGATTAGATAAATCCTTTCCACAGACCGATCACGACAAAATAGAAGTCCTGAAAAACTTAAATCTGCAAGTTGAGGAAGGAGAAACGGTTGCGGTTG
>JAPKDT010000242.1 GCA_028822475.1 SAR324 cluster bacterium | reverse complement strand
GCAGAGTCAAATATTTCCATAATTTTGTCACCAAGATCTTCCACATTACCAGCATGCCGGACAATGATTGTCACAATCGTCGGCACTGAATTATCGTAACTGATGTAACGGAAATCGTCACTACCACTCTGTTTCAGCTTTGTCCGCAATTTTCTTACTTCTGCGCTGCTAAAATCTTTAAGCACCAATTCGTAGGCAATCAATCTTTTTCCACCGATTGAGATGGTAGACATTTCCTTGAGTATCTGTGGAATGAATTCTTCCTCCATTGCTCCATAAGCATCTTTAACCAATCCGGTAATCATGGCTGAAGGTATTACACTTGGCCCGCCGCGTCTGGCAACATTGATTACTGAGTTTGCAAAAGCCCCTCCGCGTCCGGTGGAAACATTCTTGGCAGTCACATTCATTGAAAGTGCCATATCACCTTTGATATTACCACTGACCGCGAAAATGTTAACTTCAACCACCACCTTTGCCATCAGCTTCAACAAACTGAGACCAGTTGTGTAAAACTCTTCCGCATTTTGTAGCTGTGTATTGAGCAGTGCTTTATCTGCCGGACTTCCGGAAACAATTGCCATGAACTGTTCTTTGGATATTTTCGCAAATTGTTTTTTTATTTTTTCATCAGTCTGTACAGAAGTCACAGCGTTGCGGAAATCCATCGCTCTTAATCCGCGTTGATTCAAATCAGTCTGAATCTGGTTCATCAACGCCTCTTCCAAATCACTGAAAGTGAATCCTGACTTGGAAAGGTCAATGTTCTTTTTGGCGGTAATTACAGGCACAAGAGTGCTTGCGCTGTTGTTGATCAGTTTGAGGTCTTTCTGTAGAGCCACTAGGACTTTCTGTCGGTTGACTTTATGGGCTGTATCAAGACCATAATATTTTCCACCAAAGATTTTTTTCTCATCATTGACTTCACTGCTGACGATGTACTTTTGTATGTTTTTAGAAAGATATTCTTCTATATCTGCAAAATTGTTATTGTAATCTTCGTCCGGCAGCAATTCACGCACCATCGCATCAACTGCTTGGGCACTAGCAACTTCCATCGCTTTAGCTTTGGCGGCACGAATGTCATTACGCTTAATGAAAGCTTTGGCCTTTATTCTGATTACACGCACTCCCGGTGAATCTTCTTTAAGAGTGACACGTCCCGTTAAATCGGCAAGGGTGAGAAAATTTTCCGGTTTCGGTGCTACTTCTTTAGCAGAACACCCACTTAACAGCAGAATCAGGCTGAGTATAGTTGAAATAATGAGGTTATTTTTTAGCATTTTCGCTCCAGATTTTCTGAGGTGGGTTTAAAGATAATACGGACGATTCTTCGTTCTTTTTCCGCATGCTGAAAATTCGGCAACTCTAAGAGGTTCAGGATTGCGCATTTCAGTAAAAAATGACAATCTTAAATGTAACATTTACAGGCATTAATGAAAAGAGGATATTTGATTTTAATACGAAATTCGACAATATTATTACTTGTAATTCTCTTCAACTTCAGTAGCACCACCGCCGCTTTTTATCCTCTTGACTGGGATGATTTAATGTTCCAAATGGAGAAGGGCATGAGTTGGCAGGTAGCAAGAATGGAAACCGTTGTTCAAGTCTTTGACCCCTTTATAAAAAATGCTGACGCTGAAATACCAACGCGTCCAATTGAACTGCCTGCACGGAGTTTCAAACAGCTCATTCATTGGCAAGACGGTAAGGTTCTGGTGGTGGAAACTCAGGACGATCAAGGTGAGTTATTACATTTTTATTATGAAAACGAAGCTGATCTGCTCTCTCTTTCTTTGAATGACAACCGCAGTTTTTTGACTGCTGACATTTTACCGCGTCAACTACGTTTTCGTTCAAGATATGAGGAAAAACGGAGCAGAGCACTGCAGGAACTTGGAATTGTCAGCAAAGAAGTAGCATATCACATTCGTGATGATAATCACGTTTTTCTACGCATAGGAAACTTGGAATCCGGACACTATGCTTTACTCAATCCTAAAACCTACGAATTGTCCTCACTCCATAACAAGATTTGGCAGGAAGACGGAAGCTCGCTGGATTTAACAATCGTTTTCAAAAAATATGAGACCTACCGCTGGCAGACATATGCTAAAGTTACAGAATATTATTTGGATAAACGTTTATTTAAACGCATGACCGTGAGTAAAATCCGTACTCTGTCACGTTTACCTCTTAAAAAACTTAAAAAACAAGCCTTCAATTTACGCCGCTCAAACACTGCAACCCTTCAGAATGATTATGCACTTTAACAATATCTCACGGTTTTTATTAGTTTTCATTTCTTTAAGTATATGTTTTTTTGTGACACCCTCACATGCAGAAGTGCTGGTGCTTGATCGTATCTATCTGATCGTCAACAGCCAGATGCTCACACGCTCAGAAGCGCAGGATGTATCGACAGCACTGAAGGCACGTGAGACATCTGTGAAAAGAACACAGACCGAACAGGATAAAGAACTGCTGACGAATCTGGTGCAGGAAATGCTACTCTTGGACCGTGCGGAAGCTTTAAAAATTACCCCCAGTGCAAAGGAAATAGAATCACGTTTGGATCGTCTGGCTGCTGGTCAACCACAATTGTTAGAGGTTTATGCAGAAGAAGAATTAAAGGAACAACTCGCCCGTGAATTTAAAAAACATCATGTTATCAGCCGTGAAGTTGAATCTAAAATTAGACTGGAAACAGCGGAAATAGAACTTTTTTGTAAACAACAACTGCGAAAGGAACGTAAAGTAGGTTTGGCGCAGATTCTTTTGCAGGGTTCAACTACAGAAGTTCAGTCCAAAGTTAAGGCAATTCGGTTGGCATTCAAAAGCGGAGTTAGTTTTGAAGAACTGGCTAAGCAGCATTCCACCGACTCCAACGCTAAACGCACCGGAGGTAAACTGGGTATTTTCAAACCTGCTGATTTGCTCGCCGAAATTGGTGAAGTTACCAACAATTTGGAACCAGGAAAAATCAGTCAAGTTGTACAGACAAATTTAGGAAATCACCTGCTTTATATTTACAAAGAAGAATTTGCGGAAGGGCTGGACTGCAGTAATCTCAAAACAGAGCAGGAAAAAAACTACTCAAATGCCTTATATGCAAAGAAACGTGACGCACTTTTGGACACATATATGGATGAACTATTTGCCTGTGCAAATATTGAAATTAAAGATCCGGAAAGCAGCGGACTTCC
>JAPKDT010000013.1 GCA_028822475.1 SAR324 cluster bacterium | reverse complement strand
GCCGAAGACCGGATGTTAATAGCCTTATCAGACCATCACTAATTATAATCTGGATACTGCTCTATATTAATCCCTGTAGACTCAATAAGAGCAGGATATTTCTTGGCGGTTTCTTCTAGCGAATAAATTTAAAACTATTCCTGAATTTTGAACGAAGCAAAATCCTCTAAAAAAATACCTCCCCGCAAGTCCGATGCGACCACTTGTTAGCGATCTGACCTCTTTGTCTAGAACAAAAGATCTCTAAGTATTTTTAAATCCAAATATCATTAGGAGCCGTAAGTTCTCCGCCAGCCTCACCTGTATTAACAACGCCTTGAGGTTCCACAACCATGATTTTGCATTCATTTTCCGCAAAAGGTTTATGCTCAACTCCTTTGGGAACAACAAACATTTCTCCTGCTGAAAGATAAATTTTCTGACTTCGTAACTCAATCTCCATTGAACCTTCAATAACAATAAATACTTCATCGGTATTTGGATGGTCGTGCCAAGTAAATTCACCTTGAATTTTGACAAGTTTAAATTGGTAATCATTCATTTCTGCAATGACTCGTGGAGACCAATGTTTTGAAAATTTGTTGAATTTCTCTTCCAAATTGATCGGATTGGCTAACATTTAAAAACTCCTTTGATTCGATAGTTTTTGATCTCAATTCACTATTTATAATTAACCACTGAAAATTTGTTAATCTATGTTAATAGAACAGGAAAAGAAAGTTGTTTAGGAAAAAGATTTGGAAACTACTCTGTAGAAATTTGCCTTTTTTAAAGTGCTAAAAGACTAAGCAAACAGTGATTCCGTAAACTGTTTTGCATCAAAAGGTCTCAGATCTTCAACTTGCTCACCTATGCCAATATAACGCACAGGAATATCAAACTCATTTACAATCCCAATAACCACTCCACCTTTGGATGTGCCATCCAATTTTGTAATAACCAATCCGGTTAAATCGGCGACTTCAAGGAATTCCCTTGTTTGAAAAATAGCATTTTGTCCTGTAGTCGAGTCCAGCACCAGCAATACTTCGTGGGGTGCGTCCGGAATCAATTTACGGATCACACGGATCATTTTCTTTAATTCTTCCATCAAATTCTTTTTGGTGTGAAGACGTCCCGCAGTATCACAAATCACCACGTCATAATCCTCATCCAGACCTTTTTGCACAGTTTCGTACATCACCGCAGACGGATCGCTTCCTGGATCCTTTTGGACAATATCACAATCAGCACGCCTGCTCCATTCCTCTAATTGATCAATTGCAGCCGCGCGGAAAGTATCACCTGCACCCATCAGTACTTTTTTTCCCTGCTGGCGATATTGAGCTGCTATTTTACCAATAGTTGTAGTCTTACCAACACCGTTCACTCCTACAAAAAGTAAAATCAGCGGTTTACGCTCTGAAGTACCTAGAACGGGATATGTTTTGCTCATTATCTTTTCAATTTCTAGTTGTATTTCTTTCTGTAAGACTTCCGGATCAGTCAATTCTTTACGTTCCACCTTCTCCGTAATCGACTCAAGAATACGACGAGTAGTTTCCGGACCAATGTCAGAGCCGATGAGAACCTCTTCCAAATCATCGAGCAGGTCTTCATCAATTTCTTTTTTACCTAAAACCGCTTCAGACAAATTGTTAAGGATGTGTGTCCTTGTCTTACCGACACCTTTTCGGAGGCGTTCAATGAGTGAATCCGCCTTTTCCGGCTGCTCCTCTATTTCAGTTTCTTTTTCAATTTCACGCTCAAGAACCTGTTGATTCCGTCGTTCTTCCTCCATGGAGGAAATCTGCTCCTGAAAACCTTTTTCCCGTTCTTCCGCCTTTACAATTTGTGCTGCCTCTTTTTCTTGCTGCAATTTTTCTTCTTGCTTGATCTGTAGTTCCAGCTCTTTGGCACGTTCTTTTTCCAGTTGCTCCAGTCGTTTCTCTTTGTCTCGACGGCTGAGCTCATGGGGTGCTTTATTTTTCAACGAACGCTTACGCAGCAAAAACCAACCTGAGAGACAAATCAAAATAATCAATAAAGTGAATCCGGCCATTATCAAAGGCATCTTCTCTGCTGAAATCAGCACGCCGTCGTTGAATATTCTGCTTAAAATTTGATTTGCTGCTGCACTTAAATTTGCGTAAATTTGTTTTAATTCTTCAATAAACATGGGAATTATTTTGCTTGTTGTTTTTGTTTTAGACTAGAATTTGATGATACAGTTTTCACATCAACTAAAGTAAGTTCCTTTAACACCAGTCTTCAATATGACCAATTGGTCGATAGAATCATTAAATCCTGTCCAACGTGAAATCGTCGAACACAAATCCGGACCTGCGCTTGTCATTGCCGGTGCAGGCAGTGGAAAAACACGCGTAATAACTCACCGTGTAGCAGAACTGATTCATTCCGGTATTCCGGCTTCTTCAATCCTTTTGCTGACTTTCACTAACAAAGCAGCCAATGAAATGGCGCAGAGAGTGGGTAGAGCTCTCAATAATTCTACTGAACAACAAAAGATTATTCACGGGACTTACCACAGTGTGGGCAGTCGTTTCCTGAGACGAAACGCCAAACTGCTCAATTATCAAAATAATTTCAGCATTTTGGATTCCTCTGATTCAAGAGACTTGATAAAAGCCTCGCTTGCAGAAACAATCGGTAAACCTGGAAAATATTTTCCAAAATCCGCTGTTCTGCAAAATATTTTTTCCCTGGCCTTCAATCGTTTCTGCACTCAACAAATGATCTTAGACTTTGCCTACCACAAACGCAATTTTCACCTTGAGCAATTAGTATCTGCCGATTATCCACACTTTTCTGAGCACATTGATATTATTCTAAATGTGCTCTCTACCTACCGCCGCAAGAAAAAAAGCGGCCAAGTGATGGATTTTGATGATCTGTTGGAAAACTGGCTGGAACTGCTTCTGAGGCACGGTGAAGGACTTCCGCTTTGCGAGCAAATTAAATATATCCTCGTAGATGAATATCAGGATACCAATCAGGTTCAAGCCAACATTTTATATCGGCTGTCTTTGCCACATAAAAACTTAATGGTTGTCGGTGACGATGCTCAATCAATCTACAGTTGGCGCGGTGCAGATTTTGGAAATATGCTAGAATTTCCGGAACGCTACAAAGCTGTGACATACTACATGGAAGAAAATTACCGCAGTACTCCAGAAATTCTAGAAGCTGCAAACCAGAGCATCAATTATAACACACGTCAGTTTAAAAAGAACCTGTTTAGTTCTTTAGCTGACGGTGAAAAACCTATCGTACACCATGTGTGGGCAGCTCAGGATGAAGCGGAATTGGTGCTTGAGAATATCCTCAATTTCCGGGATCAGGATATTCCATTAAACGAAATGAGTGTGCTTTACCGCAATCATGTGCAGTCGGCGGCACTTCAAGTTGTGCTGACTCATGCTGGTATTCCTTTCGTGGTTCATTCAGGAGTTAAGTTTTTTGAACAAGCCCACATTAAAGATGTTACTGCATTTCTCAAGGTCCTTTTTAATCCTCTTGATGAAATCTCCTGGATGCGCTTGCTACGTCTTCTCCCTGGAGTTGGCAATACTACTGCAAACAAGATCTTCAGTGTTTTTCAAAATCAACAGGCTGTAAGGTTGACCAAAGAGAATGCAGAGTTGCAAAAACTCATTCCTCAAAAGGCACAGGAAAGTTGGAACCTTCTGCTCGAGATTTTTCAGCAGATGCTCGCTGAAAATGTGACACCCTCACAGATGATCAACATCTTATATCATAATTTTTACCGTGATGTAATGTTCAGCAGTTTTGAGAACGCAGCTCAGCGTGATACAGATATTCGTTATCTTGAGGAATTTTCAACTAATTATGAAAAATTGGACGCGTTTTTAAATGAATTGTCATTGGTTGGTTCAAGCATTATCACTGAGCATGAAGCAGAGCAGCAGGATAATCAGGAGACTCTGACCTTGACAACCATTCACCAGGCCAAGGGTTTAGAGTGGAGTCTGGTTTTTGTAATTGGACTAACGGAAGGGATGTTCCCACATCAACGTAGCCTGGAGACAGAGGAACAAATAGAAGAGGAACGCCGCTTGTTTTATGTTGCCATGACACGTGCAAAAAAACATTTACTCATCACTGCACCCGTTGTTTCCTCAGGCTATTCCGGAGGAATGAGCCAGCGTTCCCGTTTCATAAACGAACTCCCAGAAGAGGCCGTGGACACTGAAATTCATACGCGTGACGAGTATTCTTACGGAAGTCAAAGTCGATCAACTCAATTTTATTTTTAGCAAGTTTACTCCAGCTTTAACTTCTCGAGTTTTGGCTGAATAATATATGTGCAGTAACCTGCATTTGAGTTGTTGCTGTAATAATCATGATGATAATCTTCTGCCGGAAAAAATTCTGGAAGTTCGCTGATTTCCGTGACAATAGGATTATCAAAGATTGCAGATGCTCCGGTAGCTTTTTTTGACTCATAAGCTGCGGTTTTTTGCATTTCATTTTCATAGAAAATTACTGATCTATATTGCGTCCCTTCGTCACCGCCCTGCCGGTTAAGAGTGGTTGGATCGTGGCAACGCCAAAACCAATCAAGCAGTGCCTCATAACTTGTTTTATCCGGATCAAAGCTAATTCGTATCACTTCAGCATGTCCTGTTTCACCTGTGCAAACCTGCTCGTAAGTAGGATCTTGATTAATCCCGCCTGCAAAACCAGGTGCTATAGCTTTGACTCCATCAATTCTGGAATAGACTGCTTCCAGACACCAGAAACAACCTCCGCCCAGTGTTGCGGATACTAATTTTTCCATGAGTTCTCCTTCAGAAGTGCGTGAGACTTGAGGTTCCTGCCAAAATAATGTCTGAAGTATACAAAGATCGCTTGGTCAAGTTCCTTTAAATTATTGTGTGTCGGCCGGATTGCTGAGTTATCATGCAGCGTGGTGTGCCGCTCACGGAAAAAGGCCAGACTTCCCGGATGCAGATAAACGGAAGAGGAATTGCTGATACAGCATCTTGGACAACGGATGCCTCCAAGTCCTGCGTCCAACTGATATGGAACAGTAAATTTCGGCGACAGATTTCTTCCAGATTGCTTCTGCCAAAGCTCATCTTCGCATTGGACGCAAGTTTCCAAATTAGGTTGGATTCCTAGTAGATTCAGCAGTTGCAGTTCAAAATTGAATTTTATTTCAATTCCTGTTTTAGCATTTGAAAGTTGAGAGAATGTTTGATTCAACAAATCAAAATATTCATGAGATTCATTCGCTGGAATTTCACACTGCAGCAGCAATTCCGAAAAATAGTTTGCATGTAGAAATTTCGAATAATTTTTACGTAGAGACGGAAAACTTTCCAGCAATTCACACTTGCGGATACGTACCAGATCCGTACTGGGCTTTTCAGAATACTCAAAATGGTTAATGACAAATAACTCTGCTTTGGCTGCATTGCCTGAGCGTATACTTTTTCCGCCGTGAAGAACTCCGGCTTTCTTGCCTGCATCACGAGTTAAAAAAGTCAGGATGTTGTCCTTTTCCTTAAAATCCATTGTTTTGAGTACAATTCCAGCTGTCTCAATTATTTTCATCCAGAAATCATTCCCATTAATTTTGCTTCACGAAGCAGAGGTTTTGCTTCCTGCAGAGCATCTTCAGAACGGTCTTGACGGACAGCAATTAAAAAACGAAGGGCATGATACAAATCCCCCCATTCTTCTGTCATCTGCTGGCCTTTCTCTTTTGCTCCAAGTTTAGTTAATTGAAACTTAGTTGTGCTTATGGGCAAATTGACTTCACTCAAAACTTTCGATGCTTCATCGATCCGTTCATTTAGATAGAGCAGTTTAGCAAAAAGCAGTGAAGCTGGAATTGAGCGTTGGCGCGAATTATGAAGTCCGCCGATCATTTCCAGAATTTGTTCATCAGCTCCGCTTTCTTGATAAACATTCTCCAAGGACCCCAGCAGTTCCGGAGAAGCCGTGCTCGCAAAAGCATCTTTCAAAACTCGACCTGCATCCAAAAACATCCCTGACTTTTGAAGTTGCGCTGCCTCTCCGACGGCTTCATGAGGTTTATCGTTTTTTCTGTCTCTTTTTTGAGGCAGATAGCGGAAAGACCAACTTTTCAAACAATTTGGATCCTGCCGAAGGGCTTTTTGTAAATGCTCTTCGTGCTCCAGCGCAAGGTCTTTTGTCATGAGACTGCCGCTGTATTTTTTCAACAAATCCCGTTCCTGTTCTATGCAGGCTACCCAATTCTGTCTGGCAATATGAAATTGCCGTAGACCTTCCAGGGCATCCGGATGTCCCGGTGTTATCCGCAGGATTTCATGACTCAAGCGCTCTACAAGATCCCATTCGCTGACCTCACAGGAGAGTTTTAAATATGGTAATAAAACCTGTAAATTACCCTGATATTTAGCACGAAGATCTGCATATTTAACCAGCAGTTCTTCCGCGCTGTTTTCGTATCGCAACTGTTCAAGATACTGCATGCGTATGGACAATGGTGTTTTATCATTATCCAGCTTACTAAAATTTTTACGGACTTGTTTAGGGTCACGCATCAAAGACGCCTTTTCAAATTTTTGTGTCAGCTGCAGTTTTTTGTTGTCCTTGTATTGAGAATATTTTCCCAGGAAACTCTGCACAAAACGCTGAGGGTGCGAGATAAATTGCCAAAGTTCCGTCACCGCCCAACCTGCAACAAATGAGCTTGCAATGACCATCCAAACCGATAACTGGATGGAGAAATTTCCAAACAAATTCAGAGACACATTGTGACTGTTTTGCGTAGCAAAATACCCCATACTGCCCAAAAGCAATAAGGTGAGTGCTATTAATAATAAACGTTTCATAGTGTGGTTTAAGTAATTTTAAACTATAAATCTGCTTCAAGCATGATGATACGGTTCTCCACGAATAATAGTGAAAGCACGATAAAGCTGTTCCAGTAAAATCAACCGTACTATTTGATGTGTAAATGTCATGTCGGAAAGACGCAAATAAGTAACATTATCTGGCAGCAGAGACTTCTCAAAACCATATGCGCCTCCAATGACAAAGTTAACTCTCGGCCAACCAAGCGGCATTTGTTTTTCGAACCACTGGGCTAAGCCAGTTGAAGTCTGCCGTTTGCCGTTTTCATCCAAAAATACGTTCAACTCTGTCGGATCCAGACGCTTCAATAATTTTTCAGTTTCCTGGCGGCGCCACTGCTCAACTGTACCTGAAGCATATTTGGCAGGTCGTATTTCTTCTGTCTCAACCTTGATGTAATGCGACAGCTTTTTCAGGTAAACACTGATCCCGTCCTGTACGAAAGGAAGCTGCGTTTTTCCAATCCAGATCAAACGGATACATCTCATAATTGCAGTCAACTTCCCTTTAGCAGGTTTTCAAATATTAATTTCCATTAGCCGAATAATATTGCAGACACCTGCAAAAGACAACGCAAAAACATTTTCACAATTGGATTGTGATTGTCGGTAAATCAGCTATCTTTTTATACAGCTCACTGCAGGATAACAACTTTTAGGCAAAAACGTATTTTAATTTTTTCTCAATTATTAATGTCAAATATCACCACCAAAAAACCCGTAAAAGCTGGTACCAGCCATGTTCTTAAGGAACAACTACTCTACAGTGGACGCTGGTCCGAGATGGTTGAATTCAGCTATGAAGATGACGAAAAACAAGTCCGAAAATGGGAAGGTCTCCATCGTAAACACCGGGCCGCAGCGGTAATTATAATCGCAAAATTAAAACCTTCTGGACGATATATTTTAATACGGCAGTTTCGACCGCCTACGGATTCCTACATCTTAGAATTTCCAGCCGGTCTGGTTGATCACGGCGAAAATCCTGAAACAACCGCGACACGTGAACTTTTGGAAGAAACAGGTTATGTTGGTAGAGTCGAAAATATCAGCCCAAACTTGTTATCATCACCAGGCATTCTTTCTGAAACAGTTTCATTTGCTTACCTTTCAGTTGACGAAATGCTGCCGGAGAATCAACAGCCTGTTGCTAAAAATGAACCCGAAGAATTCATTACCGTTTTTCTGAAATATCCAGAAGAAATATCAGCATTTTTCAACGAAGAGACGGAAAAGGACGTTCTATTTGACGTCAAACTTTATACTTATTTCATGGCACAAGGACTCTTGTAAATATTTTTCAGCAAGTCTGCAAATGAGTAAATTTTCCGGAACTAAACTTTCACAAAACGCTTTGTCACCGACAATCGGCACTGACAAGTCCGCGGAAAACAAAAAAAAATCTGTCCCAGAAATTTATTCAACAAATCCGGAAGTTAACAGAATTTTTGAAGATTGGTATTCAGATCAAACGGATCCTGAATCCGCAGATTCTCTCCTGCAAAAACTCGCACAACTTTCTTTGAACCCTCCCCTTCTGCTGTCGGCACTGCTCTTTTTACGATATCAGCAAGCAGAAGATATACCTGAAGATTTTGAAAAAAAATTTTCTGATGAATCCAGACAAATTTGTGAGGAAGCAATTGCGCTTTATCAGAGGTTGCTCAAGGTGCATCAATTCCCTGAACGACCAAAAAATCTGGAGCAGGCAGAACTGACCCTGCGGATGCTCCTGACTGTGTTAGCAGACGTCCAGTTGCTCGCAGTTTTCCTGGTGCTGCAGTTGCAAAAATTGGAGCAATTGGAAGCACTTCCTCCAAAAAAGAGGGATGCTACCGCGTGGACTGCGCTGCATGTACATGCACCGTTAGCAGGACGGTTAGGGATTTTCTGGATCAAGTCTGAGTTGGAAGATAGTGCATTCAGGCAGTTGGAATATGAAAAATTTCAGCTTTTAAAGAAAAAAATCGCTCGAAAACGAAGTGTGCGTTCTGAAAATGTTGAAAGAATATTAGCAAAAGTTCAACTGATTTTAAAACAGGCTGGCATTAGCAATGAAGTTCAGGGACGTTACAAACGTTTTTATTCGATTTTTCAAAAACTTGAGAAAGTGGAGAACGATATTGAACGTATACAGGATTTGATCGCATTTCGTATTGTGGTCGAAGATGTTGATGATTGTTATGCGGCACTGAGTTTCATTCATGAAAATTGGGTTCCAGTAAAAAATCGTTTCAAAGACTACATTGTCAAACCTAAATCCAACGGATATCAGTCACTTCACACAACAGTAACAGATTTGCGGGATGATGACCCTGGATATTCAAGGCCAATTGAAATTCAAATACGGACTCATAAAATGCATCGTATTGCTGAATACGGGGTTGCAGCACACTGGCTTTACAAGGAAAAAAGGCAAGCGCCTACAGAAAAAACTGCAGAACTAATCGCAGAATCACTGCTAGAAAAAACTAAAACTGACACTGTGGACGAAACGATGCCGCTGATTGATTTGTTCAGTGACAATATTTACGTCATGACTCCCGCAAGGGAAATCCGGGAGTTGCCTCAAACCGCGACACCGGTTGATTTTGCTTATGCAATTCACACAGAAGTTGGTAACCGCATGACCGGCGCAAAAGCTAATGGGAGGATTACACGGCTTGACAGCAGTCTGCACAGCGGAGATACAGTAGAAATACTGACCTCACCACGGCAGGAACCACGGAAAGAATGGCTCGAATTTGTAAAAACACGCCACGCCCGCAACAAAATAAAACATGCTTTGCACGAGCGAGGTCGGGAAAGTCGTAGAAAAGAGGGTTTGGAAATTCTGGAGCGGGAATTCCGCAATCACGGTCTTCACCTGAATCGCCTGGTCAGGGAGGGACGCATAGAACATGAATCACGTCAGCGTAAAAATCAGGAGTTTGATCACATCTTATTTTGCATAGGCGATGGTTCCATTCGCAGTGAAGAAGTTAGACGATGGTTTGTCGATGATCAAAACTCCGCTCCAGCAAGCTCAAGTGTGGAAACTCAAAAACCCGCTGAAACAAAACTCAAGTCCAGCAAAAAGAAAATAACTTCTGCATCCTCCGGCGGCACGATTATAGTGGATGGTATGGATAATGTGTTGACACGCATCGCACGCTGCTGCTCTCCTTTGAAAAACCAGGCCATTCTGGGCTACCTCACTCAAGAGAGAGTAATCACCATCCATAAAGAAAAATGTTCTTTTTTGCAGAAACTAAGTCCGGAAAGGATGGTTAAAGTACATTGGGAAGGCAAAAAGTAAACGTGTTTTTTCAGTGACAATCCGTAATTAAGATAATTTTACTAGACAGCTTTTATCTTTTCCAGAAAGAAGGAAAGAGCAGCACAAGAGCGGAAAACATTTCCAGTCTGCCGACAAGCATCAGCCAGGCGAGGAACCATTTCCCAAGAGCAGATATTTGGGAAAAATTTTCAGAAGGACCTACCTCTCCAAATCCCGGACCGATATTCATCAGTGCAGAAATTACTGCACTCATACCGGTCTGATAATCCATTGAATCCACCAGCACGAGCACTGATCCTCCAACGAAGACAAGGAAAATATTGGCAATGAAATAACAGATTGTGAGGTTTATCGCAAATGGATCAATTGCGCGCTGATTAAGAAGAATCGGCAGGATCGTTCTGGGCTGGAAAAACATTTTCTTGATCGAAGTCACCATGTATTTCCAAATTATGACAAAATGTACGATTTTTATACCACTTGTGGTTGAACCCGCACATGCACCGATAAAGCAGACAAGGTAGAGCAGCATCTGTATCGCCTGTGGCCAAAGTTCATAATCTGCTGTCGTGTAACCTGTAGTGGTCAGCAGTGAAATTATCTGAAAAGAAGCGTAGCGCAGTGCTTCAAAAAATCCGTCATAGCTTCCATTCATCCATAATATTAAAGTTGAAATCCCGCAGAAGAATCCAACGATACTGGCATACCAGCGTAGTTCAGTATTGAGCCTTACCAAATTCCACTCACCTTTCAACATGTGGTAGAAAAGCATGAATGTCATTCCGCCCAGGAACATAAAAATCGTAATTACCCAATCAAAATAAGCATTGCTGTAATAAGCAATGCTGGCATTTTTAGTAGAGAATCCTGCAGTGGCTACTGCACCGAAAGCATGACAAAGTGCATCAAATAACGACATCCCTCCGCCCCAAAGCAACAAGGTTTGCAACAGGTTCAATCCAAGATAAATAGACCAGAGCCAAATCATGGCGTCACGGTTCCGGGGGAGAATTTTTTCTTTGGTGATTACCTGTCCGGGACTTGACTCTGCACGAAAAATCCTGACTCCCGCCATTCCGTGAGGCAAGAAGATTAAGGTCAAAGTCAGGAATCCCATGCCTCCCAAAAGATGTGTTTCACTACGCCAAAATAACAGACCATGCGGGACAGATTCTATGTCGTTCAGGATAGTGGCGCCGGTTGTGGTGTAACCAGACATCATTTCAAAAAATGCGTCTGTGAATGACGGAATTGAGCCGTGAATCATAAAAGGAAGCGCTGACACCGCAGAAATGATCACCCAGCCGAAAACCGCGATGAGGACTGCATCACGAAAACTTAATTCGTAATTACTCGGCGAAAACCACCACAGAGGCAGGCCCAGACCAAAAGCCACTGCCACGGAAATTAACAGAGCATTTAAATCACCTTCCTGATAAATCAAGGAGACAACAATAGGGAACAACATGGCGATGCTGGTGACTAACAGCAGTGTCCCTATGACGTACGCTATGGAGCGGGAATGCATTTACTTTTTTCTGTTCATAATGGTCTTAACTAGACAATTAGCTAGTCCTTTTTATCATCTTCTGGGGGAGGTGCTGATTCGACTTCAGGATTGTTTAATACATCCTTTATTACCTGCATGATATGAACAGAATTACTATCTGAAATAGGATGATCGAAGACAATCAGTCCTTTTTTGTCTTCTCCATGCACCAAAGGGTAAACCATAATTTCTTTGGCAAGAATGTTTTTTATCCGATAAAAATCTAGGCTTTTTTGTGAACTGTCAAAATAAGTTTTAAAAATGTTCTCAAAGTGAGCAGTGTCTATCTTCCTCAGACTCCTCCTGACCTCCTCAAGACGTTGTGGCCTAATATGATAGACTAATTCATCCTGAATTGTGCCTGATCCATCAGCTAGATCTTTACGGCTAGTGTTGCAGATAACCGCTACACCTTTCGCATAATTAGCAATGGTGTTCCTGAAAAGGGCGTCCATAACATTTTCCCAGTCTTTTCGCAGAACATCGTGAGGATATTGACCTATTATATTTTTTTTGAAAAACAATCCCATAACGTATACAACTAATAATGTTTTTAATATTTATCAGCAAATAAACAACCTTCAAAATCAATTAACCATTCATCTAATTTGTTTAGCTGACACCGTTCATGATAGAGTGGTATTGTAAAGTTACTTTGGCATTCATTCAACTCAAAAATATTTTCACCATGCAAGCAGCAAAAACTTCCTGGAAAAAACGTATTCAGCACTGCCTGATCACGAGAATACTAGTGGTGCTGATTAGAGTTACCGGAAGTACAACACGAGTTCGGCGCCTAAATCATGAAGTATTGAAATCAACTCAGGAGGAATATGGCAGTGTTATAGTTGCCACTTGGCACCAAAACATATATTTCAGCATCTGGCTTCTGCGTAAACAGGGACTAACTGCCTTAATCAGCAGCAGTGATGACGGTGAGGCAATTTATGATGTATTTGCCCACTATCGCTATCAGGCGGTACGGGGGTCAACCACCAGAGGTGGAATTCAAGCCTTGAAGCAACTGATAAAATTACTCAAGGATAAAACCACTGTTGCCATTACTCCGGACGGCCCGCTTGGTCCTCCGGAGAAGATTCAGTCCGGTGTGATTTTGCTTGCTAAATATGCCGGTGTTCCCATTATTCCATGGCACTATGAAGCCAGTCATAAGTGGAATCTTAATAGTTGGGACAGACACAAAATTCCCAAGCCTTTTTCAAAAATCATCGAAGCATTCGGTGAGCCTTTTCACGTGCCAAAAAATCTACCGACTGAAGATGTGCCGGTTTTTTGTGAAAAACTGGAAGCAATTTTGAAAGAACTTGCGCAGAAAACAAGTGAGGAAATTTCAAACAAGAATAAATCACCAAAATACTGATATCTGCTGTAAAAAGAAGAAAACTTAAAATTGCTTTTCGAAAGCAGCAAAAAAACGATCAACATCTTCCTGAGCTAACTTGTTTATGCCAGCGGCAGCCACCCTTCCGCCGCCGGAGAATTTAAGACATAATTTATCTGCACCATAAGGCCTGGTAATCGGGGCACGGACACTTACCAGAAATGTGCCGTCTGTACGTTCTACCAACAAAGCATGCGCCAATTCAGGTGATTCCCGTGCGAGTTGATTACTGAAAACTCCGGAAACGCGTCTGCTCCAAGGGGCATTCGGAAATTGGAAAATCCTGCCTGCAGAGCTTTGCCTCAAAGCTTTTTTTTCCTGTGCTTTGCGCATATCACTCCGGAAGCCTTCCCGCAATTGTTTCAACTCTCCAGAAGACTGAATAAATTCAAATGGTTCCGTAAACGAATGTAGAGCCTGAAATAATGACTCAGGTGAAATATGCAAATCATCTAGCGTTTCTCCATAAGCATTGTAATTGATTAACTCTCCCAATTCCCGTAATTTTTCAGCCTGTTGCGCTTCCAGTTTAAGGCTCTCAGCCAGTTGAAAAGCGGAAGCGTGCAGGTTGTCTCCAAAAGCAGCAGCCACAGCCCAGAGACGATATTTTCCTGCTAAATATCGGTCAACCAAAATGCTGGTGCAAACACCTGGGCTGGTGTCTATGTGTGAATGAAATAGTGGGGATTCCACTATTTCACCTGCAAAGTGGTGGTCAAAATAGTGAATGGTGTTGCCTTGATTCAGTAACTGCAGGAGAGGCTCACGGTTGGCATGAGATGAAATATCGAGCACTGTAATCACGCTGTTACTTGCTGATAGTGCTTGCTGCAACAATAGGGTGTCTCGCTTTACTCCGGTGACAAGACGGCTTTTTTGAGGATTGTACAGGCGCAGTTGATGGAGGGCCAATATACCATCGGCATCCCCGTTGAAGATGTCAATGTAAGGCATGGCGGCCTGTCCGGTTCATCAATTGATGAAAATGATTTGCGCGGTTACGAAGGCAAAAAAAAGGAGAACTCCTATTACTGCTATAGATCCTGGAGTTATAAATCTATCTTCCGAATTTCCACCAAGAGAATTTAGACGGTTGGAACTTGCCGGACGAATAGTTTTTGCTGACACTTTCTTGGCTTTAATTTTGGGCGGCATCAATCTAATGCTTAATTGTTGTTTTTTATACATATGGTTCTATATCTAAAGTTTGCAAAAAAAGAACCAACTTCCCACTTGATACAGAATAAAAAGTTTAGCCGCAAAAAACCTTAAATCTGTGTTTTCTGATTGCGCAAATGATGATCAACTAAAACCAAATTAATCATCGCCTCAACCATTGGCACCGCACGTGGCAAAACGCAAGGATCATGACGACCTTTGGCTTTCAGTTTCACTTCCCGACCGTCTCTGTTGACCGTGTCCTGCTCAAAGTTTATCGTGGCGGTTGGTTTGAAAGCAATTCTCAAATCAATATCCTCTCCGTTGGATATTCCACCCTGAATTCCTCCGGAACGATTTGTACTTGTCCTGATATTCCCTTCACGAATGACAAAAGCATCGTTATGTTCTGAACCTTTGAGTGTCACAGAATCGAAACCCAGACCAAATTCCACCCCTCTTGTAGCAGGCAGAGACATCAAGGCTTTTGCTAAATCCGCGGTCAGTTTATCAAATACCGGTTCTCCTAATCCGACCGGGACATTGCGGACAACCGCCCGAATGATTCCACCAGCACTGTCTCCGGACTTCCGGACTTCATGAATACGTTCGATCATCGCAAAAGATGCTTCTGGATCCGGACAACGTACAATGCTCGCTTCGATCTGATTTTCGCTAACAGTATGTTTATCTACAGAAGATTTTATTTCATGAATTTGCTCCACCCAAGCAATCGTCTGAATTTTGTCCCAGTGGTGCAGCAGTTTTTTTGCAACTACTCCAGCAGCTACTCTTCCTACAGTTTCACGCGCACTCGAGCGTCCACCTCCCATCCAGTCTCTAAAACCATATTTCTGTTCAAAAGTATAATCCGCGTGGCTGGGTCTGTACAAATCCTTGAGGTGATCATAAGCATGCGACTTTGCGTCTTGATTAGAGACCATCACAGAAATTGCCGTGCCTGTGGTACGTCCCTCAAAAACTCCGGAAAGAATCCTAGCGGTATCGCTTTCCTTACGCTGTGTCGTTATTTTGCTTTGCCCCGGACGCCTCCTGTCAAGCTCATATTGCAGATCATCTTCACTCAGCGGAAGTCCTGAAGGGCAGCCGTCAATTACTACCCCAACTCCTCCACCATGGGATTCGCCCCAGGTAGTGATTCGAAATAATTGTCCAAAACTGTCACCCATTTTTAGCTTATTTTGATTAGCTTACTTGTTTTGCTCGTGTTAAAGTCCTGTCAGCATAACCATTTAACGTTCAAGGTGCAAGAAACTTGGTCGCCTAATCTTGCAATTTCAAGCTATGAACACTAGACTAATGCTGAATTATTTTACGTTTTAATTAATCAGGAAACGGTAAATTTCAAAACAGCCCCGTAAAATGACACAACTTCACAAATCAGGTCCCAAATGGGTCATGTACAGTTCCATGGGTTTAGAGCTAGGCTTGTCTGTTGTAGTGGGTTTTCTTATAGGTAGCTGGCTCGATGAGTGGTTAGCAACAGAACCCTGGTTTTTACTGGTCTTTGGAATTGCAGGAATCGTGGCAGGATACAGGAGCATCTTTCGCCTGGTAAAACGTGTTCAAGCTGATTCTGAATCTGAGTAGGACAACTAAACCATCTCTACAACCTGAAAATAGTATGCAGCCGGTGGACGAAGAAAAATCAAATCTTGACTCAAAGTCTGTGGAACCAACAGATAACCTTGAAAAAAGAGAGCCCTTAAATCAAGCTGGTGCTGCTATTTCAACTAATTCTGAAGTTCCTGAAGACTTAGTCTCAACGGAAGTAACCAGCCAAATCAAGCAGG
>JAPKDT010000241.1 GCA_028822475.1 SAR324 cluster bacterium | reverse complement strand
AATTGTCTTTACTAGTCTGAATAGTATACGAGCCCGGATCTATACTACTTAGTGTATATGCACCGTTAACGTCAGTAGTAGCAGTTTTTCCAGAAATTGTATTACCACTTCTAGTATTCAATCCATTACGAAGGCTTATAGCAACTCCTTGAATTACGTCACCGGTTACCGCATGCTTAATAAATCCTGATATATCACCTGCATCCGTGCACCCATCACTTATCATAGTCTGTGTTGCTACAACAAGAGTTTGATTATCTGTTGCAAGTGTACCGGATTGAATTGCTTCTAGGTATCCGCTCTTAGTATATGTTAATGAATATACACCCAAACCAAGAGAAGACTGACTAAAATCACCGTTGCTGTCCGAAGTCTCTGTAGTTACAGTCGTTCCATATATAGATAAAGCCACACTGACACCACTCAAAGCGCTACTACCCTGTTTGACAGTGCCTGTAATTGTACCTGAACCAGAGGGGGAGGTGGTGAATCCATTTGTTGTATATGTACTTGCGAGCGAGTTACTGGAACTATCTTTAGCGGAGGTGGTTATCTTGAGTTTGTGGATTGTACCACCACTAAGATTATCCTTAGGAGTAGCGGTGAATGTCGTGGCATTATTAGAAGCTGAAGGTGCCGCTGACATTTTGATGCAAGTTGTAAAATTATCTGAAGAGAGCTGATAGCTTCCTGAACAGGTTGTGTCGCTGGTGTTCGTTGAAATTGTGCCAGTTGACATTGCTTCACTGAATGTCGCCGCAATCGTGGTGGCAGGAGACTTGTAAGTAGAATTGTCGGTGGGGCTCACTGAAGATATAGTCGGAGCTGTAGTATCAGAAGTCCCCTCAGTTGTATCGTTGTCCCCTCCAGTTGTATCGTTGTCCCCTCCAGTTGTAACTGTGCCACCTATAGTTGCATCTGCTCCTAATTTTATATAATCGCTTTCAGAGCCGTATTCACTTCTGTCAGAGCAACTGTTCAGCAGCAATAATAGCAGGATAAAAACTAGTGGCAAAATAGATATTATTTTTCGAATGTAGTACATTTTTCCTCACCAGCTGTTATAGGCCAAACATTTTACCGTAAATTATCAAGATAAATATTAGTTTATTTGTATTAAATGCAGTATTCAAGCCAGTTTTAAGCTTAATCATTCACATTCTGAAGACCCCATATACAGTTTTTTCAAGTGGCGCGTTAAATGCGGCAGAGAGTGCTAAACCCAGCACCATTCTCGTGTCCGCAGGATCTATGATGCCGTCGTCCCAAAGCCGTGCAGTCGCGTAATAAGGATTTCCCTGATGTTCATATTGATCACGTATGGGCCGCTTAAACTCTTCTTCCTCCTGCGTGCTCCATTTTTTCCCGGAATCCTCAATGTTTTCGCGTTTGACAGTTGCCAGTACAGAAGCCGCCTGTTCTCCACCCATCACAGAAATACGCGCATTAGGCCACGTCCAGAGCATCCGTGGGCTAAAGGCGCGTCCGCACATACCGTAATTACCAGCACCATGCGAACCTCCGATGATCACGGTAAACTTTGGAACTTTCGCACAGGAAACAGCGGTTACCATTTTTGCACCGTCTTTGGCAATTCCTCCGTGTTCATATTCCTGGCCCACCATGAAACCAGTTATATTTTGCAAAAAAACCAGTGGAATACTGCGTTGATTACACAACTCCACAAAATGCGCACCCTTAAGTGCGGACTCAGAAAACAGAATTCCGTTGTTGGCCACAATTCCGACTGGATAACCGTGAATGTGCGCAAATGCAGTCACCAGTGTTGTTCCGTAAAGTGCTTTGAATTCATGAAATTCAGAAGCGTCAACCAGCCTTGCAATCACTTCACGAACATCAAAAAATTGCCGATTATCTACAGGCAGGATGCCATGCAGTTCCTGCGGTGGATAAAGCGGAGCCACTACAGGTTTTGTCTGCACGGGTAGTTCTTTTTTTCGATTCAGACCTGCCACTATTTCTCTGGTGATGCTTAAAGCATGAGCATCATTTTCCGCAAGATGATCAGTTACTCCGGAAATTTTGCTGTGAATTTCACCTCCGCCAAGTTCTTCAGCAGTTACAGATTGTCCGGTTGCGGCTTTAACCAGCGGAGGTCCGCCTAAGAAAATTGTTCCTTGTTCTTTGACGATCACATTTTCATCACTCATTGCTGGAACATAAGCACCACCGGCGGTACAAGAACCCATCACAACCGCAATTTGTGAAATGCCTTTGGCAGATAAATTTGCCTGATTGAAGAAAATCCGTCCGAAATGTTCCTTATCTGGAAATACCTCATCCTGCCTAGGAAGAAAAGCTCCGCCGGAATCAACCAGGTAAATACAGGGCAGGTGATTTTCAAGTGCTATTTCCTGTGCACGCAAATGTTTTTTGACGGTCATTGGATAATATGTACCGCCTTTGACGGTCGCGTCATTTGCCACGACCATCACCTCTATTCCTGAAACACGGCCGATGCCGCTGATTATTCCTGCAGCAGGGACATCATCATCGTACAAATCCTCTGCAGCCAGAGGAGATAATTCTAAAAAAGGACTGCCTGCGTCAAGTAACAAACGTACCCGGTCACGTGCTAGAAGTTTTCCGCGTTCAATGTGTTTTTTACGTGCTTTTTCACTACCGCCCAGCGCAGATTTTTGAAGTTTCTGTCTGAGATTGTCTACTAATTTACCCATCTGTTCCGTGTTTTTCAGGAATTCTTCTGAATGGTTATCTATTTTAGTTGTGAAAGCAGGCATTTAAAAGATTCAGGATTTAGGATTTGGAATTTATTCAGCTAGCATGAAAAGATTAAAATGGACTGTCTTTGAGGTTAGCAGTACTTGGATTATATTTCAAACAAATCGGGGGGTCTGAAGACTAAACGGATTTTAAATACCAGTCATATTCATGTGCTACTATTCTGCTCAAAAAATGGGATTGTTCACCGGATTTTAAATTAGAAAATAAGCGACAAAAATCCCTGCCGAAATATTCCGGCAAAATTTCTGCCTGTTCAAAACTGTTCCAGGCTTGTTCCCATGTCCGCGGGAGTTCTGTATCAGAGATTAAATATGCATTGCCTTCAACAGGAGGAGGTTCTTTTTTGACGCTCAATCCATGATGGATTCCTGCAAGCAAAGCAGCCACAAGTAAATACGGATTCGCATCCGCCTCAGCTAAATGGTGTTCTATCCGCATATCTGGACCGTCGTTTGTGGGAATCCGTAAG
>JAPKDT010000240.1 GCA_028822475.1 SAR324 cluster bacterium | reverse complement strand
CATTTTCGGCAGATTTTTCCTGAACTTCCTCTTTTTCTGCAGTTTCCTCTTTAGGAGGTATTAAGTTATGTAAAAATGCTGCATCTGCATCAAGGTCATCTGTTTTCACGATTTGATTACGCAAAACATCATCTGAGTAACCGAATTGACGCTGTAATTCGTCAACTGTTTTTCCACTACCTGTGAAGTACCAAGCGTGATATACACCAAAATCATTGCCTGCAATTTCGTAAGCCAATCGTCGTCGTCCCCAAACATATTCATGAATGAGTTTGCCATCAAATTCGGTGAGGGTCTTTTTAATTTTCTTCAGCACAACCGCAAGATCCTCTTCACTAAGAGTCGGGACTGTGATGAAAACGAGTTCATATCCTGTCATTTATATTCCTTTCGGATTATTGAAATGTCAATAAGTCCACCTGAGTGAACAAGGAAAAAGCAAAAGTACATTCCTTTGCTTTAAAGCAATTTGTTGATAAACAAATGCTACACATTGAAACGAAAGTGCATTATGTCACCATCCTGCACCACGTAATCCCGGCCTTCAAGGCGCCATTTTCCAGCTTCCTTGACGGATGACTCAGAACCTAAACGGTCTATATCATCAAAATGAAAGACTTCGGCACGGATAAAGCCTTTCTCAAAATCAGTATGTATTTTGCCTGCAGCTTCCGGAGCGGTTGTACCTTTTCGGATTTCCCAGGCACGCACTTCCTGTTTTCCTGCAGTGAAATAAGTAATCTGATCAAGCATCCTATAACCGGAATGCGTAAGTCGGTCAAGTCCGGAACTGTCTATCCCAAGCTCTTCCATGAATAAATCAGATTCCTCATCTTCCATTTCCGCCAGTTCAGCTTCCACCTGCGCGCAAATGGGAATAACTTCCACACCTTCTTCTGCGGCTAACTTATTCAATTGTTGCAGATGAACTTCCGGATTTTTGAGTCCATCTTCAGATATATTTGCAATATAAAGATATGGTTTCATGGTCAGCAAATTTAATTCAGCTACCAGAGCCTTGTCATCATCACTGAATTCCATTCTACGTGCAAATTTACCTTCACCCAAATAATCCCGCAACCGTTCAAAAACAATCATTTGTGCCGCCAAAGAACGGTCACTTTTAAGCTGGCGTGAAAGCCGTTCTATTTTACGTTCCGTCTGCTCCAGATCAGACAAAATCAATTCAGTCTGAATTACCTCTACGTCGCCGACAGGATCTATCTTTCCGTCAACATGCACTACATTTGGATCTTCAAAACAACGCACCACATGCGCCACCGCGTGTACCTGTCGGATATGGCTTAAAAATTTGTTTCCTAAGCCTTCTCCCTGACTGGCACCTTTGACTAGTCCAGCAATATCTACCACCTGAAGTGTCGCAGGCACAATACGGTCAGGAGTTACCAATTCAGTCAAACGAATCATTCTAGGATCACGCAACTGAACTATTCCAATATTAGGATCAATCGTACAAAACGGATAGTTCGCAGCTTCTGCCTGTACCTTAGTTAAAGCACTAAACAGGGTAGACTTCCCTATATTTGGCAAACCAACAATTCCAACTTCTAAAGCCATTCTCTTCCGGAAACTTTACGCGTTTTAATTAATTATGTTGAATGTACTCAAGTCAGTTCCGAAGAAGATAATGAAGTGTTCTCAAATTTTGAAGTTTCCAAAAAGCTGATCAACTCAGTCAGCACGAGATCAATTGCACTCAAAGCAAATTTTTCTTCAGCTTTCGACCAACGACCCAAAACATGTCCAACCACGTCCCGTTTTCCAGAAGGCCTGCCGATGCCTATCCTGACTCTGCGGAACTGCCTACTCCCTAATGAGTCTATAATGGAGCGTAGTCCATTGTGTCCGCCGTGCCCGCCTCCATCACGAAAACGTGCTTTACCTGGAGGCAGGTCAAGATCATCAGAAATAACTACTATATTCTCAACAGGAATCTTGTAAAAATTAGCACATTCCGCAACCGCATTACCACTTCTGTTCATGTAAGTCTGAGGCTTGAGAAAAATACAAGCTTCTCCTTTTAAAGACGTCCGCAGCAACAGGCTTTGAAACTTCTGCTGAAATCCGCTGAGTCCCAACTGTTGAAGAAGTATATCCACTGCCTGAAAACCGACATTGTGAGGCGTTCCTTCGTACTCTTTGCCCGGATTTCCCAAGCCGGCCACAAGCTTCATGCCGCCCTTTCCTGTTTCAGTGCTTGCTCAGGTTTACTCTTCGTTTGCACTCTCTTCTTCTTCAGAATCTGCTGCTGTTTCCTCAGCTTCTTCTCCTTCAACAGTTTCTTCTTCTTCTTTTGTACGTCCAACAATTGAAAGTACCGCATAATTTTCCTCAGTACTATGAGAAACTTTTGCAGGCAATTCAATCTCCTGAATTCTAATTGAATCACCTATTTCCAATTTAGATGAGTCTATTTCAATACATGCTGGTATATCAGCAGGAAGACAATAAACAGGAATATCCCTGACTACCATCTGCAGTACTCCCCCACCTTTAACACCAGGTGACTCCCCTGTTATCTCAATTGGTATACGCACAAGCTGTTCCTTGGTTGCGGGAAGTTCCCAAAAATCAAGGTGCTTGAGTAAATGCTTGTAAGGATGCTTCTGTACTTCCCTGAGCACAACCTGAGCTGTCCAGTTATCTCCACTGGCAGAGTCCGTGACAGTGATTGGTACTAGTTCGTGCATACCTGACATTTTTTCGAGAAGATGACGGGTTGTCTCTTCTTCCATCTCCAGCATAATATTTCCCCGAGGTCCGTAAAGCACTGCTGGGATATTACCCGATTGCCGCAATTTTTGATTTGCGGTTTTTCCTTTGTTGCTACGAATATTCGCTACTAATTGATTTTCTGACATGTCGTTATTTTCCATCTAGTGGATGGTTTGCTTGAAAAAAGTTAAACGCTAATTCTAACGTTATCTTAGTAATCAGTCAATTAAATTCTTTAGTAAATGCTGACATTATAATTTGCCTTTAGATATTTCTGTAAAAAGCAAATCCTCTGTAAAATTGAGAGGCCGTTCAGTCTAAGGACAATTGACGTTAACGTCATCACAACGTGTGATTTTTATTTCGATTACTTTTTCAGTTTCTGCAACTGTCTCTTCGGCAACTTCAACGGTTACTTCAACATCTTCGATCACATCTTCAACGTCATCTTCAATAACTACAGGTTCATCTTCAATAACTACAGGTTCATCTTCAATAACTACAGGTTCATCTTCAATAA
>JAPKDT010000239.1 GCA_028822475.1 SAR324 cluster bacterium | reverse complement strand
TGTTAACGCCGGCATGCTGGATGTCTACGAGGAAATTCCAAAAGATTTGCTGGAACTTGTTGAAGATGTCCTGCTAAACCGTAGAAAAGATGCCACCGAAAGACTGATTGATTTTGCCGAAAGTTACAAAGCTGAAGGTACACGTAAAATTATCAAAGACACAAAATGGCGTGAAGGAACAGTTGAGGAACGTATCATTCATGCTCTGGTGAGAGGTATTACGGAACATATCGTGGCGGACACCGAAGAAATACGTACAAAATTTGACCTTGCTTTAGAAGTGATTGAAGGACCTTTGATGGCGGGGATGAAAGTTGTGGGAGATCTTTTTGGTGACGGCAAAATGTTTTTACCGCAGGTCGTGAAAAGCGCGCGAGTGATGAAACAGGCGGTGGCCTACCTTGAACCGTTTATGGAAGAGGAAAAGAGCAAATCTACTACTAAAGTAAAAATACCTAAAATTGTAATGGCGACTGTGAAGGGTGATGTTCACGATATCGGCAAGAATATTGTGGGTGTTGTGCTGGGCTGCAACAATTACGAAGTCATTGATTTAGGCGTGATGGTACCCTGCGAAAAAATATTAGAAACCGCACGTGAGGTGGAGGCAGATGTGATTGGACTTTCCGGATTGATCACACCGTCACTCGATGAAATGGTGCATGTGGCGGGTGAAATGAAACGTGAAGGTTTTAATCTGCCGCTTTTAATCGGTGGCGCTACCACGAGTCCAGTACACACCGCAGTCAAAATTTCACCGCAGTACGACCATCCTGTGGCCTATGTTACTGATGCGTCAAGAGCAGCAGGTGTTATCAGTAAATTATTGAATCCTGCCAACAAAGTGCAAGCCGCGCAAGAACTTCTTCAAGAACATGAACGGCGCAGAAAAGCTTATCAGGATCGAAACAGTGAACGTAAATTACTTTCCATTCAAGACGCAAGGAAGAACCGTACACCAATTGACTGGAAAAAGTGCCGGATTGATAAGCCCGCTTTTCTCGGTTTGCGGGAATATACAGTAGAAGTTGAAACTTTGATTGATTACATCGACTGGACACCTTTCTTCTATACTTGGGAAATGAAAGGACGCTACCCTAAAATTCTCACTGATCCAAAATTAGGCACGGAAGCTAGCAAACTTTTTGAGGACGCACAAAGTCTTTTGAGAGACATTGTTGAAAAGCGCAGATTTCAGCCAAAAGCCGTAATCGGTTTTTTCCCTGCAAACAGTGACGGTGACGATATTTTGATTTACACCGATGAGTCCCGTAAGGAAGTTCAAACAACATTTCACACCTTACGTCAACAAACAATCAAAGCCGATGACAAGCCGAATCAGGCTTTGTCCGATTTTATTGCTCCCAAAAATTCCGGACAAGCTGATTATCTCGGAGGATTTGCGCTGACTACCGGCGCGGAAGTGGAAGAACTCGCTGGAAAATTCGAAAAACAACTCGACGATTACAATGCAATTCTCGTAAAAGCTGTCGGTGATCGTTTAGCGGAAGCTCTTGCCGAATACATGCACAAACAGGTGCGTGATGAATGGGGTTACGGCAATACAGAAAATCTGAACGCGGATGATATGGTGAGTGAAAAGTACAGGGGAATCCGCCCGGCGCCGGGATATCCTGCACAACCGGACCACACTGAAAAACCGATACTCTTTGAATTGCTGGATGTTGAAAAACGAGTTGGTATTAAACTCACGGAAAGCAACTCGATGTCTCCGGCAAGCTCGGTTTCCGGTATGTATTACGCCAATCCTGTGTCACGCTATTTTGCAGTAGGTAAAATAGACAAGGATCAAGTTGAAGACTATGCTGGACGTAAAAAAATGACCGTTGCTGAAGTTGAACGCTGGCTGTCTCCGATTCTGGGTTATGATTCGTGATCGTAATTTCCCCTCCTAAGAATACTAAGTTAAAAACTGTGAAAAGGTGTTTTAGCAAAAAGTCACAGAGAGCATAAAAGACCGTTCTTGTTTTTTCTCTGTGTCCTTTGTGTCTCTGTGGTGAAATTTTCTTTTAAAAAAGACAAACTATGCACTTAATTGAATTGTACCAACAGCAGGATTTTGTTTTCTCCATCGAAATTTTTCCGCCTAAAACTAAAAAAAGCATGGAGAAACTCAAAATTACGCTGGATAAATTCAAGGGGTTAACTCCGGATTATTTCTCGGTAACTTATGGAGCAGGAGGGACTTCCCGTGCAAATACTCACGAAATGGCCGCACATATCAGACATGAGTTGGATGTTCCTGCAATGGCGCACTTGACCTGTGTTTCACACACTGCCAAAGAAATTGATGATGTTTTAACAAAACTCAAAAACAGTAGCATAGAAAACTTGATGGCGTTGCGTGGTGATCCAACAGTCGGGACGGAGCATTTCATTCTACCGGAAGGTGGTTATCATAACGCGGGTGAATTGATTTATGCGGTTCGGAAACACAGTGATTTTGGCATAGGTGCAGCCGGTTATCCAGAAGGTCATGTGGAAAATCCGGATAAAGATGATGACCGTAAACATCTCCACGATAAAATTGCGGCCGGTGCGGAATTTATTGTGACTCAGTTTTTTCTGGATAACACTCATTTTTTACGCTGGAGGGACAAGCTGCGTGAGGAAGGCGCTAATGTTCCGTTAGTTGCTGGAATTCTTCCGCCATCAAATTGGAAAGCTACGAACCGAATGTCTGAAATGTGCGGGGTCAGCATTCCTGAAGATTTGGCAGAAGCTCTGCTTAAACATGAAAATGATCCGGAAGCCTCCAAAGAAATAGGTCTTACACATGTTGAAAAGCAGATTGAAGCTTTGCTCAGTGAAGGTGTGGAAGGCGTTCATCTTTACGCGCTCAACAGTCTTGAAACTGTAAAACGTCTGGGTCCAAAACTTAGAGACGCAGCCGGGACTTCCTCCTTTTGATCCGTCGATTGATTTCAGGCCTCCTTTTTGATTGTAGTTTTCAGCAATCCAACGCAAAATAAAAAGGTTAAGTCATTCAATATATTTCTAAAATTCACAACCTTCAAGAAAAAATCATGCAGGAATACCTTCCGCAAGAAATCGAAGTCAAATGGCAAAAATACTGGGAAGAACAAGGTTTGCTGGACTTTGATTTCGCTTCGGAAAAACCGAAATTTTACATGCTGACGATGCTACCTTATCCGTCCGGTGATTTGCACATTGGACACTGGTACGCGATGGCACCTTCTGACAGCTATGCGCGTTTTATGAAAATGCAGGGCTACGAGGTTTTTTTCCCCATCG
>JAPKDT010000238.1 GCA_028822475.1 SAR324 cluster bacterium | reverse complement strand
TGGCCCTGGGTAATCAGGATCTGTCCAACCGCACCAATCAGCAAAGTTCTTCCCTGGAAGAAACTGCAACTGCAATGGAAGAAATAAACAGCATTGTGCAGAACAATGCGGAAGATGCAAAAAACGCAAATGAAATCACTCAGAAAGCCCAGAAATCCGTGGTTGACAGCAGGACTGAGCTACTTGATGCTGTTAACAATTCTATTGAAATGAACCAGGATATGCTTCAGAATCTTCAATCTACAAATAAAGATGTAGTTAGTGCGATGGAAGAGATCATGGAAAGTTCAAAAAAGATTGAGGGTATAATTACCTTGATGAACGATATTGCTTTTCAGACAAATCTCCTTGCTCTTAATGCCTCTGTTGAGGCAGCACGGGCGGGAGAGCATGGCAAGGGATTTGCCGTTGTGGCATCCGAGGTTCGAAAACTGGCACATCGTTCCTCCAAAGCCTCAACTGAGATTGGAGTGCTTATCCAAACCAGTTTGGAACACATTAATTCAGGGCGGAACCTGGTAAATGACGGAGAGCAGGGGATGGATGAAATGAGAACAAAAATCGATACAATGCTCAACAACCTTAAATCGGAGAGTGATTCGAATCTCAATGGAATCCTCACCTCAGTCAAGGAAGTGTCAGAAGTGATGGAAAACATAAAGGTGGCTTCCGAAGAACAAGCTGAGGGAGTGGATCAGATAAATAAATCGATTGCGGACATGGACCGCATCACACAGGAAAACTCCGCACTGGTCGAGCAAAATACCACTGCAAGCCAGCACATGGCTCAGGAAGCAGAAAAACTGCAGAAACTGCTCAACACATTTAAGGTGGAAGATACAAAATCTCTCCCTATCAAACAAGCCAATCAACAAATCATCATGAACGATAGTACTAACAAGATAAGCAGAGATGAACACCTTTAGAAAGTAAAGGAACAAAGGTACACACAATCAACGGCAAAGTCAAAGCTGTGAAGAATCAGGTTTCATAATAATGAAAATATAAAGCCACTTATTTAATCCGCCGAGCTTCGATACAGTAGATCAACTAATTAATTCTAAATTTCAGGAATATATTAAATCATTTTCTCTAACATTCAGCAGAAAATCTATTGTAATTTTAATAAAGAAAGGTAAATTATGTTTAAAAAAAATAAAATAGGCACAAAACTGCTTCTCGCTATTTTAGTTCCGGCACTGCTTTCAATTGGAGTCATCTGCTTGATTGGTTTTGTCTCTGCTAAACAGACTTTGGAAGAGCAATCGTTTAAACAATTGATGGCTGTTCGAGAATCCAAAAAAATACAGATTGAAAACTATTTTCAACAAATCCGTAAACAGGTTCGCACCTTTTCAGAAGACAGTATGATCGTTGATGCCATGTTGGAATTTGAAACAGCCTTCAGAGATCGACCTGTTGAATTGAATATGAAAGACGAAAATCAGTTGAGAGATTATTATCAAACAGAATTTTTGCCGCGACTAAATAAAAATTTAGAACAAGCGGCAAATATAAGATCGTTCTGGCCTAAAGAGGAAATAGTTTTGGCCATGCAATTTGAATATTTGGCTGCTAACACCTTTCCAACTGGAGAAAAAGATAGCAAGATTGATTCTATAACAAAGAATCCATACTCAGAGGCACATGTTAAATATCACCCGATAATTCGCAATTATCTGAAAACTTTCGGCTATTATGATATTTTTCTTATAGATCACGAAAGTGGAAATATAGTTTATTCTGTTTTTAAAGAGGTGGATTTCGGTACAAGTCTCTTGGACGGACCCTACAAGGACACCAACTTTGCTAAAGCCTTCAGGGCTGCACGAATGGCAACTAAAAAAGATTTTGTACGAATGACTGATTTTGAACCCTATTCCCCTTCGTATAACGCCCCTGCGGCTTTTATAGCCTCGCCTATTTTTCAAGGCGAGAAAAAAATTGGGGTTTTAATTTTCCAAATGCCAATTGTAGAAATCAATCGTGTGATGACAGGCGACAATAATTGGGAACGCGAAGGACTTGGACAATCCGGAGAGACATACTTGATTGGGCTTGACCATAAAATGCGGAACAACTCACGTTTTCTAATCGAAGATAAACAAAATTATTTATCACAAATTAAAAAACTTGGAGTTGATTCAAAAGTTTTTCGACAAATCGAAAATCTCCAAACGACAATATTACTACAAGAAATTCATACGGAAGTAACCGATGCAGCATTAGCCGGAAAAACAGGGACTAAGATTATTGAGGATTATCGCAAAATTCCTGTACTCAGTGCTTATGCTCCAGTCAATATACCTGATGTGCAATGGGCTATTTTGTCAGAGATTGACGAAGCTGAAGCCTTTGATATGATCAATACTATTAGGAATTATCTCGGAGGATTTTTATTTTTAGTACTGTTTCTTTTGAGTGGACTTGCTTTTTTTATTGCAAGAACCATTACACGTCCTGTGAACGATCTGGTTGCCATGTCGATGGATATTGCACAGGGAGAAGGAGACTTGACTAAAAGGATGGAGGTTGCCACCAAAGACGAACTCGGCGAACTATCAACCTGGTTCAACATGTTTCTTGAACGTCTTAACAATATGGTATCTGAGATAAAAAAACATGCTGCAAATATCAATGTATCCTCTCAGGAGATGGCCCTGGGTAATCAGGATCTGTCCAACCGCACCAATCAGCAAAGTTCTTCCCTGGAAGAAACTGCAACTGCAATGGAAGAGATAAACAGCATTGTGCAGAACAATGCGGAAGATGCAAAAAACGCAAATGAAATCACTCAGAAAGCCCAGAAATCCGTGGTTGACAGCAGGACTGAGCTACTTGATGCTGTTAACAATTCTATTGAAATGAACCAGGATATGCTTCAGAATCTTCAATCTACAAATAAAGATGTAGTTAGTGCGATGGAAGAGATCATGGAAAGTTCAAAAAAGATTGAGGGTATAATTACCTTGATGAACGATATTGCTTTTCAGACAAATCTCCTTGCTCTTAATGCCTCTGTTGAGGCAGCACGGGCGGGAGAACACGGCAAGGGATTTGCCGTTGTGGCATCCGAAGTACGAAAACTGGCACACCGTTCCTCCAAAGCTTCAACTGAGATTGGAGTGCTTATCCAAACTAGTTTGGGACACATTAATTCAGGGCGGAACCTGGTAAAAGACGGAGAGGAGGGGATGGATGAAATGAGAACAAAAATCGAAACAATGCTCAACAACCTTAAATCGGAGAGTGATTCGAATCTCAATGGAATCCTCA
>JAPKDT010000237.1 GCA_028822475.1 SAR324 cluster bacterium | reverse complement strand
TCGTATGCGGTACCGTTTACTGTCATTGAAACTTTCATCGATATCTTCCTCCAAAGAAAGTTGAAAAAATTAGCCGTAATGGCGGTTTAAACTCATTCTTTAGTTGACTTTGAACTATTTCTATCACCTGTAAAATTCTTTGTCAACATTATTTTACACATTATTTTATCCGTTGACGCAGTTCATGCTTTTGGATCTTGCCTGTCGCAGTTTTTGGCAGGGGGCCGAAAATGATTTTTTTGGGTTTTTTGAAGCGGGCCATACGCTGAGTACAGAATTCAATCAGTTGTTGCTCGTCAGTGTTTTTTCCGGGTTTTAACTCAACGAAAGCACAGGGTACCTCGCCCCATGTTTCATCCTGCATGGCAACAACCGCAGCTTCGTTTATATCAGGATGTTGATATAAAACATTTTCTATTTCAACAGAAGAAATATTTTCTCCACCTGAAATAATAATATCTTTTGCACGATCCTTAATCTGGATGTAACCGTCTTCATGTACAACCGCCAAGTCACCGCTGTGAAACCAGCCACCTTGAAACGCTTCAGCGGTAGCTTTCTCGTTCTTTAGGTAGCCTTTCATCGTGGTATTTCCACGCGTGACAATTTCACCAATTGTTTTTCCGTCTGCAGGTACAGGTAGTTGTGTTTGAGGATCAATTACACTTACTTCTTCCATCATCGGAAAACGAACTCCCTGGCGTGAGAGAAGTTCAGCTCTGAGATCTTCGCTTTTTGTCTGCCATTCTGTCTGAGGTGCAGAGAGCAGAATGTGTCCGTAGGTTTCTGTTAAACCGTAAACGTGTAAAACGTCAAAGCCAAATTCAGTCATGCTTTCCAGAACTTTTGCAGGTGGAGGAGCACCTGCGGTCATGACTTTTATCGAACGCTCAAAATGTTTTTGGTCTTCAGGAGGTGCGTTGGCCAGCATATTCAGTACAACAGGAGCACCGCCGAAATGTGTAATATTGTGCTGCTCAAGTAAGCCGAAAAGCAGCTTCGGACTGAAGGCACGCATGCAAACCACAGTCGCCGCAAGCAGTGTCATGGTCCAGGCGTGCCCCCAGCCGTTGCAGTGAAACATGGGGACTGAGTAGAGATAGCGCGGATGATTAGGCAATTCCCAGCCAGCGGCTGTTCCCATACTCATGAGATATGCTCCACGATGATGATAAACCACACCTTTGGGCTTTCCGGTTGTTCCTGAAGTGTAGTTCAGCGAAAGCGCCTGCCATTCATCCTCCAATGGTGGACAGCTGAATTCTGGATCTCCTGATTCCAGTAGCTCTTCATAATGTATTACCTCAAGTTCCACATCCGGTTTTTGCAACGCTGTTTTGTCGTCAATCAAAATAAGGAGGGGATCAGACTTTGTTAGTTGAAGAGCACTTTTTGTCAACGGCAGGAGTTCCCGGTCCACTACTAATGCTTTAACCTCACCAAAGTCCAAGATATAAGCTAGCGTTTCCGCATCAAGCCTGGTGTTAATAGTATTCAGTACGGCACCAGTCATAGGCACAAAAAAATGCGCTTCAAACATTTCTGGAGTATTGAAAGCTAAAACCGCAACAGTATCTCCTTTGTCGATCCCAAGTTCTATTAAACTTGAAGCCATCCGCAAACAGCGCTCATTACACTGCCGCCAGCTATAACATCTGTCTCCATAAATTATTGCTTCTCTTTCACCATAAATATCTGCTGTACGCTGCAGAAAAGAGAGTGGCGTCAAGGCTGTAAAATTAGCAGTATTTTTAGCAAGTGCCTCGTAGGCTTCTTTCATAAAAACAATCTCGTGTTCATGGTTCAAAGTTTTTAATTCTTAAGCCTGTTTTTTTTGGAGGCTCTATTTACTATTCAAACTTTTCAATCCAAGGGATTCAAAATTAAAAGGTAATTCCGTGATTCTTGCTGGCACTTCACCAGTGGAGGAAATTACATGTAGTTCCTGTCTTTCAGCAATACAGTTGATGTCACATTTTGCAAAGGCAAGGTGCGTGCGGTATTTAGGTGACCATGTGTTGGAAGTTATCACTCCGATTTCCCTTCCGCCGCTGAATAAGCGTAAGTCTTTCAGCTTAACCTGCCGGTCTATCACAAGTCCCATGAGTCTGGTTTTTGCCGGCCTTTTACGAAGCGCATCAATGCTCAGACTTTCGATATCTGCTTCCAGACTGACGTACTTATCAAGCCCGCATTCAAACGGTGTGGTATCGTAACCCATGTCTCCACCAAAAGATAACAGTCCACTTTCAATCCGTTCAATTAAGTTAGGACAGCCGGCCCTGACATTCAGCTCTTCACCTTGTGCGAAAAGTTCGTCCCAAAGTTGTGCTCCGAGTTCAGCGTCATTTACATAAATCTCAAATCCGCCCTGTTTACTCCAGCCGGAACGTGCTACCAAAAATTCTTTAGCTGCGTAATTTATAATTTTGCTGTGGAAAAAACGTATTTCTCTGACTTCATCGCCAAAAATTCTTACCAGCAAATCCTCTGCTTTTGGGCCTTGTACCGCGAGTGGCCAAATATCTGCTTCTGAAACTTTTACATCAAGGCCAAAACCTGTGGCCAGTCCCATGCCCCAGAGCATAACGTCTGTGTCAGCGATTGAGAGCCACCAATGTTCGTCACTGTGTTTTATGATAATAGGGTCATTGATCATGTTTCCGCTTTCGTCACAAAGAGGAGCATAAAAACACTGACCATATTTTGCCTGTGACAGATCTCGCGGTGTCATTAACTGGACAAGTTTCAGTGCGTCAGGACCGGTGATTTCAACTTGACGCTGAGCGGATACGTCCCACACCTGAACATTTTCACACAGGTGCCAGTAATCTTCTTCGAGACTGCGGAAAATGGCAGGTAAAAGCATGTGATTATAAACTGTGTAGGCCTTTGCTCCGCAATCTTCTACACGGCTACTGAAAGGAGTTAAACGTGTTCTTGTGGAAATTAACAGTTCTTGAGGCATAGTTTAGTGTTTTTGCAAAAAAGTTAAAATTGTTACAGGGTCGGATTAATTTTTGGTGAGAGACTGAGCCAGCTCTTTTTCGGTAATGTATCCAGAAGTGTTACCGTCTTTATCGATGACCTCCACCACAGCTCTCTTTTCAATTACCTGAGGTAGAAATTCTTCAATGAAACTATTTTCGAGCACCTTGATTGTATCTCCCGAAACTTTGCCGTTAATGGTAGGGTTATCTGGACTCAGCATGATGGTTTTGGCACGTAGTACTTTGGCTCGGTTGACATCCTTAACAAAGGCCGTAACGTAATCATCAGCCG
>JAPKDT010000236.1 GCA_028822475.1 SAR324 cluster bacterium | reverse complement strand
TTTTAGGTGTTTTTGCCAATTTTTGAATTAATGCAAAAGGTATTGATTCTATACTGTACTGCCTTTCAATATAGTCCAACATCGCCAGCCATAGTTTTGCTGTCATTTTAGAATCGTATAAAGCACGGTGAAAAACACCCTCAGAGGGAATGTTTGCATACTTGACTAAAGTACCCAATTTGTGATTTGGTGCTTCTTGATAAATTCTTCGTGCCACTAACATTGAACAGGCGAATTGCCCAGAATATTTCCTAGATATTTTTCCTAACTCAGCATCAAGAAAACGTTTATCGAATGAAGCATTATGTGCAACAAGATTATAACCACTAATAAAGTCAGCGAATTTGTGCATTACCTCCTTACAGGGTGAAGCATTTTTTAACATCCCATTAGTAATCCCTGTATAATCTTCAATGAAATGGCTAATACGCTGACCAGGATTCATTAACTCTTGGAAATGATCTGTTATTTCTCCATCCTCAATGCGTACAGCCCCTATCTCAATTGCACGATCTCCATTATCAGGAGAAAGACCTGTAGTTTCAAAATCTATTATAACAACGGTCTCAGCTTTGTACATAGTAACATCTCTCAAAAGTATTTATTCTCGCGTTGCTTTTGACAACAGGGCCCTTTTCGTTATTTTCGGTTATTCCATTTGTGAGTATGTAATACCAATTTTCAATTTATTTCATCATTAATTGTTGAAATAATCTCATCAATATCAGCAAGTGGATTTGCGGCAACAGATCTCAGCCAAGTCTTATCATCAAGCAGACAGGTTGAAAACATTCCCTCAGGTAAGCGCTTATGTAATTCCTCAGTCATGCATGATAGTGGTCGAAAGACCGTTACACCTGTTGTGGGCAATGCCCAAAGAGTTATTCCTTTATTGTTGTGCAGATTTTCAGCGAGTTTTGCTGCCATCGACATTGTACGGTCGATGCGTTCAACAAGACCGTCTCTTCCCCATGCAATCAAGGTGGCCAATAAAGGTATCGCGGATGCCCCGCGTGAACCCTGAATCCCAATATTAGGTGAAGTTAAATAACCGCCGCCAAAGCTTATTTCAGAGTTAGCTTTCTTTGGATCACGAAACATGACCAGTGCCGAATCCTTAGGTTGAAAAAACCATTTGTGTGCAGAAACCGCCACGGAGTCCGCTTTCTCGATACCTTCCAGCAAGTGAGTATGAGAAGGACTCAGACACAATGGTCCGGCCCAGGCTGCATCAACATGAGTCCACTTTGCTTGCCCTGCCAACTTCAGCGAGTCAATTGATCCTGTTGCAGTTGTTCCTGCAGTTAGAACCAGACATGCATCTGAAATATTATTGAGTTGTTCAGCATCAATTTGACCTTTTGAATTGGTAGGTATTTCTTCATAGGTTAAACCGAGTATCCGCGCCGATTTTTTAATACTCAGATGAGAAGCTTGTGAAGCAACCACTCTTTTTATACCCGCAGAATCTCTCGCCGCCCAAAGCGAAGTCAGATTGGCAAGTGTTGAACCTGAACACAGATGACCACCATTCATTCCAAAGAAAGGAGTTAACCAGTCAATAACCAGCTTCTCTGCCTCAATCGCAAATGGTGCCGTAGCAGAGTGAAGTAAATTTTGATTTAGGCTAGCATTCCAAAGTGCTGCAACCCATGTAATCCAGGGCGTAGGAGGATCCATGTGCGCCAACGCATCACTTCTATCTAAATGGGCTGCTCTTCCAAGTACATGCGGTGCGAGAAGGTCCAGGGTCTCTAGTTCACCCAGACCTGAATTGGGACATTTTTTGGGCAAATTTTGAGGTTCAAAAGATACTTGACGAAGCAAATTTATCGCATGCTCCAATCCTGGGTCTGCAGAAAAACTTTGATCTTTATTGCTTCGCATCTGAATACTCCATGAAATCTATTGCGCCTGTGACAGCGTCGTTTTGTGATACAATTTTTGACTTATCAAATTAAATGAAGCCGGCGAATTAACAACAATTACGGTACTCGGCAAAGTAGAGCGTTGTCAATGGTTCGTGCTAGTTTGTCTTGCATGGCAAAGCCATTTTCTAGCCCCTTTCAACTGCAACAGTTCCGTTCTTGTTGACCAATGAAAAAGATTCTCCGTTACCTAAATCCGGCAAACTAGAAAGTCGATTTTGCAGGTTCCATTGAGTTTACCATTGTCTCACAAGAATTATTTCCAATTTGTTGTCTTTCATTTTTCCATTCTAAAAAAACGAGCGATTTCCAGTTTCAAGAAATTCTCTTTTCTTAATGGATAGAGAAGGTCTTTTTCGGCTTCATTGGCAGAGGAACGACCTTCAAAACCGTCACGGAATTTATGCCTAAAACGGCACACCTCAAAAACCGTCCCAGAAATAATGGTTACACAAATAGTTAGCTATTCAGTCAACATAAATAACTCCTTCACTAACCATCACGCTACTTCCACCAATATACGTAGAAATAACTTCGCCATCTTTTTTCTGAGTACGTGCTTTCAAACTACTGGGACGCCCCATCTCAATACCCTGGGCAATTTTCCACTCAAAATTACCTGATTTTTCATCGTCGTAATAGGCCAGTAAACCTCCTAAAGCACAATTAGCACTTCCGGTAGCAGGATCTTCTGGTACGCCTTCAAAAGGTGCAAACATGCGTGCCCGTATATCAAACTCATCATTACTTCGGGTGTAGACGTGAACATAAGGAATGATGTCTTGAGCAGCTAACTTCTTAAATCCTTCCAGATTAACACTTGCCTCCTCCAAGACACTCTGATCTGTTAATTCTGCTATAAGAAACGGCAAGCCGACTGAAAAAACCCGAGGGAGATGAATATTTGTAATTATTTTGTCAGGAGTCAGTGATATTGCGGATGCTAATATGTCGACGGAAACGGTTTTTCCAATCGAAAAGTTTTCCGGAGCCTGTAGTTCACACCAAATCACTCCATCATGGAGTTTCCGCAAAGTTATTGGAACTAAACCTGCTTTTTCTTCAAAGACGATTTCCGTTGTTTCGTAAAATTCTTCAACTATTCCTGTTGAAGCCAATACAAATGCAGTTCCAATATTTGGATGACCTGCAAACGGAACCTCTATGGTAGGCGTGAATATCCGAATTTTTCGGATATTTCCATTCTCTGGAGGAAAAACAAATGCACTCTCAGAAAAATTAAACTCCTTCGCAATTTGCTGCATTTGCTTTGCTGTGAGGCCTTCTGCATCGGGTAATACTGCCAGCGGATTTCCTCCAAATCGTTTAGTCGTGAAAACATCACAAATGTAGTATTTGTACT
>JAPKDT010000235.1 GCA_028822475.1 SAR324 cluster bacterium | reverse complement strand
GAATATTCATTCTGCACGGCCGTTACCGGATGAACGGCATGAGCTCGGCGTAGCGAAGAAGGTGCTATTTCTGAAAATCCGAAACCACCGATTTTACCTTCGCTTTTGAATTTAGCCAGAGTTTCCGTCACGTCTTCAATCTCAATTGACCAGTCCCTGCGGTGGATGTAATAAAGCTCCACTTGCTCAACCCGGAGTCGTTTCAGCGAACCTTCGAGTGCTCTGCGTAGTGCTGCTTCAGAATTATCAGCCTCGCCACGCTTACCTCCAACAACGATTCCCCCTTTGGTCGCAATACTGAAATGGTGACCCCGGATTTGTTGGTATTCGCCGATCAACTCTTCGGACAAGCCCTTGCCATACATTTCAGCTGTATCAAGAAAAGTTATGCCATGCTCCCGCGCGGAGTCGAGACATTCAAAGCTTTCTGCTTTATTGGTCGAACCGAAAAATCCTGCAAAGCTCATACAGCCCAGGCCAATCGCTGAGACCTCAGGGCCGTCGAGGCCGAGTTTTCGTGTTTTCATATATTTGTTCTTATAATTTGTCGGATTAAAGCAGTTGATGATTATTTCTGAAAATTTTCTTTCCAATCTCCGTATGTCATACCATAGACAATTTCTTTGGCAGAATCAACAGTGACTTCCTCTCCGCGCTCCACAGCCTCTGCTGAATACCATTTGGCCAGACAATTGCGGCAGAAACCCGAAAGATTCATCAGCTCAAGGTTCTGCACATCCTTGCGTGAATCAAGATGACTCAGTAGTTTGCGGAAAACGGCGGCTTCGATTTCGGTACGTGTCTCTGTTTTCATTTATTTCCTTTTATTTTGTAGTGAGTTTTTTATTTAGCAATTACGAAAGCTCTCAGTTCAGTCCCGCGGCCGCTTCTCCGCTATTTTTTGACTGACATCGCAGGCTTCACTGATAGTATCCAATTGGCTGTCGTATTCAACAAGACAGAAAAGAAACACGGCACCTTTCCGCAGTCGATATTTGACAACCAGAACTTCTCGTTTCAGATTTTGATAAGGTTTCAGTCCGGGACGAGATTCGATTTCGCTCTGCTTTTCAAGAACTTTCCAACCCTGCCGCTTAAGTTCAAGCAATTTGAATGATTCCGGAGATTTACTGTCCTCGTTAGCATAGCTGAATTTCTGCTCAGTCCAGTTGAAGATCAACAAACAGAAGATTGCTGCTATAGAAAGCTTTTTCATATTTTCTTGGCAGGACGGGGTCCTTGCAAAAAATTAGAGATGATTTTTTACTATGCTAATTATTAACCGCGTGTCTGTCATATCCACTTTGCAGTTCGCTACGCAGAAATTCACCGTAAACAACAGAAGCAAACTGCTTTGGTCGGTCATGGGTAATACAGCAAGGCAGTGGCGACACTTTTACGTTAACATTTGGCTCGAAGAAAAAAGGGCAAGAATAACGTTCTTGCCCACTACAGTTTATCACGCGATGCGGCGTAGAAATTAATAATCCGTTGCTCCAGCGATGCAGCATGTCGCCGATATTCATTACAAATGAATCCTTGATAAATGGGGCATCTATCCATTTACCCTGAGAATTTTTTACCTGCAGGCCTCCTGTTTCATCTTGAGCTAGAATCGTAATGCAGCCGAAGTCTCTGTGCGGAGCAGAACCGTAAAGATTACCCGATTCTTTAGGGAGCAGTGGCGGATATCGTATTAACCGGAGAAATGCTGTAGGCGGATTGAATTCTGCGGCAAAAGTTTTTAAGTCTGCTCCTAGAGCTAAAGCAATTGTACGGCATATTTTGTGACAGAGATGAGTGAGTACATCGAAGTAGGAAGTCAATGTTTCCTGAAAACCGACTAATCCTTCCGGCCACTGGTTTAGCCCGGCTAGATAGTCTCCCGATTTTACTGCGTGATCGTTCCTATCAGCTTCTCTCATCATAATGAATGACTCGCTTTGGTTTGGTTTTGTTACCACTGCCAGTTTTGAATTCTTGTCAGTTGAAGTGTTGATAGGTATAAATCCTCTATGCAGTTCATTCAGTTCAATCTTAATTTTTTCCTCGTAAGGCAGTGAGTGGAATTCAATAGATTTTTGAAAAAGTTCTTTGATCAGCAAAGGATCCACACTGTGATTTACAATATAAGCGAATCCGGCCGTCTCGTATGCTTTTCGAATCTGCCGAACTATTGACTCGATTCCAGGCCCATCAATTTGATTGATTTCTCCTATATCGATTATCGGAATTCGGTCAAATGATCCCATACTTTAGTACTGTTCTTGATTTATGGTTTACAGCTTTTTTAATGCAATAGTACAAATTCAGTTACGGCAGCCGAAATATGTTTTCATTTCTACCATTTTTCAATTGAGGTACGCAGGTCAAGTTCAAAAGTCCAAGACTGTGGTGACTGATTATGGAGAAATGCGTAGCTGTTAACAATACCTTCGATATTTATCATTCCTTCTTCTCCAAGTTTTTCGGCAAGTTCAGGCAGATGACGTTTAATTTTTTCCCCGGCTATGGCACCGTCAATTATAACATGTCCTACATGAATTCCCTTTGCCCCATATTCCTTGGCCATCGCCTGTGCAAGAGTGCGCAATCCTGACTTTGCAGAGTTGAAAGCACCGAAATTGGCACGTCCCCGCAGAGAAGCGCTTGCCCCTGTGAAGAGTAGAGTCCCCTTTCCAGACGGTACCATGCGACGGACAGTTTCTCTGCCAAACAGAAAACCTCCAAAGCAGCAGGATTCCCAGCTTTTCCTGAAATATTCTGCGTCCATATCGATGATCTGGCCTGGAAAATTGTTACCGGTATTATAGATTGCCAGGCTCAGTCCGCTGCCTGCTTTTTCAAAAAGCTTAATCACCTGCTCTTCGTTGGTAGCGTCTGCACAGACTGCAGTCGCTTTACCCCCTGCTTGTTCAATTTCAACTGTCAGAGCGTCAAGTCTGGATTGAGTTCGGCCGGCGACAAAAACATGCAGACCTTCTGAGGCAAAACGTTTAGCCAACTGAGCTCCCAACCCCTGATCAGCCCCAACACCCATGATAATTGCTTTTTTCACCTAACCTCCTTTGATCTTTTCTGCTGTTAATTCAAAACTATGAATAATTTATTGATTATTATTTACCAGCCTGATCCTCAGAAATCTTCCACTGTCAGTCGAAAGATAAAGTCATCCTTTCGGGCTTTCACAGCAGTTGTTCCGCAGGACGCAGAAAGTCTATTTTCTTGGTAGACGTCCCAGCAAGTAAAACTCATCATTAGGCCTCATACTTGTTAAATTCGCCATCCGATTTG
>JAPKDT010000234.1 GCA_028822475.1 SAR324 cluster bacterium | reverse complement strand
ATCCTTATCTGCTGCAGGCGGTGCTGATTGGGGCAGGCTTATGGGGCGTAGAAAATAAAACAGATCCCGGAAAGAGGCTTGATATTGACATGTATGCAGAGGGACATACGGTTAAGAATGCTCCCAGGCTTCCCTTGAATATGCTGGATGCATTGAGAACTTTCGAAAAAAATAAAACTATGCGCCTTATTCTTGGAGCAGAATTTGCTGATTCTTATGTCAAACTCAAGATGGAAGAGTGGAACAGTTATATGCAGCACTTTTCGGAATGGGAACGACAAAATGCTCTGGATGTATAAAGTTTGAAAACCATTATAATTGTTGAATTAATTAATACTTTGTCATAACTCAAAGACTTAGCTAAATCGAAAAAATATGTGCGGAATTGTTGGTTTGTATTTGAAGAATGCTGAATTGCAATCCCAATTGGGAAGCATGTTTAAACCAATGCTGGTGGAAATGAGCAGTCGAGGGCCGGATTCGGCAGGTGTTGCGATCTATCGTAATCCAGTTGAATCGAGTCAGATCAAATTCTCTTTGGCACACAGCAATCCTGGCTTTTTGTGGGAAACACTTGGAACAAATTTATCTGCCTCATTGAACTGTGAAGTCTCCACTTCAACAGTTGCCACTCACTGCATACTTATCACTGATGCTGCTGAAACTGAAGTTATTTCCTGGCTGCAAACTAATTATACTGAAGTACGAATTGTTGGTTCCGGTAAATCGATTGAAATTTTTAAGGAAGTCGGTCCACCAGAAATGGTATATGAACAATTCGATCTTGAAAAGGCTTCAGGAACCCACATGATTGGTCATACCAGAATGGCAACTGAAAGTGCCGTTACTACAGCAGGTTCACATCCATTTGCAACTGGTGCAGATTTATGTCTTGTTCACAATGGCTCGCTCTCCAATCATAACCTTCTCCGTGTAAAACTTGAGTACGAAGGAATAACATTTCAGACTGAGAATGATACTGAAGTTGCTGCTGCATACATGACCTGGAAGATCCGTTCAGGAGCAACATTACGTCAGGCATTAGAGGATGGTATCAAGGAACTTGACGGATTCTATACTTTCTGCATTGGTACTCAGGATGGATTTGCCGTTGTTCGTGACCCAATCGCCTGTAAACATGCAGTGATGGCAGAGACTGATGACTGGGTAGCAATGGCCACAGAATTTCGTGCAATAGCACATTTACCTGGATCCGATCAGGCAAAAATCTGGGAGCCCGAACCATCAACCATTTACATCTGGGGTGAACAATAGTATGGATATTCTTGATCTAAAAGAAGTAGGAGTTCGTGGTGTGAATTCTGTTCTGCATGACTTAGAATTAAGCAGAAATAAATCTTACAGAATCGACAATCCAATGGGCCAGCATTCTATTGCCTGTGGTCTTGATGCTCAAATGCAAGTTCAGATTGAAGGGCATGTTGGTTTTTATTGTGGTGGCATGAATCAGCAGGCAGAAATAATGATAAAAGGACATGCAGGAGTAGGGGTTGCAGAGAACATGATGTCCGGCATGGTCCATGTTAGCGGAAATGCTTCAGAGTCTGCAGGGGCAACTGCTCATGGAGGATTATTGGTGATAGAGGGCGATGCTTCATCACGCTGCGGAATCTCGATGAAAGGCGTGGACATTGTGGTTGGAGGATCTGTTGGTCACATGTCTGCATTTATGGCGCAAAGTGGAAACCTGGTGATTTGCGGTGATGCAGGTGATGCTTTGGGAGACTCAATTTACGAAGCGATTTTATACGTGCGGGGCGAAGTCGCAAGTTTGGGGGCGGATTGTATTGAAAAAGAAATGAGAGCTGAACACATGGTAAAACTTAAAGAAATTCTTGAGACTTCATCTTTAAAGGCTGATCCAACTGAATTCCGCAGATATGGTTCTGCCCGTACTCTTTATAATTTTGATATTGACAACGCTGACGCATATTAATTTATTGCCATGAAACAAAATATTCCCAGAACACAACCACGTAAATCGGCAACTTTTGATGATTATACATTATCGGAAATCCGCAGGGCAGCAGTTACAGGAATCTATGATATTCGCGGTGGTGGAGCAAAAAGAAAGTTGCCAGGACTAGATGACCTGCTTTTTCTTGGAGCTTCTATGTCTCGTTATCCGCTTGAAGGTTATCGTGAATCTTGCGGTACGGATGTAGTGCTGGGTACACGTTTTGCCAAGAATCCTATTCGACTTAAAATACCTATCACAATTGCTGGGATGAGTTTTGGCTCATTATCAGCGCAAGCCAAAGAGGCTTTGGGACGAGGTGCTACTATCGCAGGAACATCGACAACGACCGGAGATGGTGGTATGACACATGAGGAACGTGGTCAGTCAGAAATTCTGGTTTATCAGTATCTGCCTTCGCGTTACGGAATGAATCCGGATGATCTCCGCAAAGCAGATGCTATTGAGGTTGTTGTTGGGCAGGGTGCAAAACCTGGTGGTGGTGGAATGTTGCTCGGACAGAAGATTTCAGATCGAGTTGCGGAAATGCGTAATCTGCCCAAAGGTATTGATCAGCGATCAGCTTGTCGACATCCTGATTGGACAGGACCTGATGATCTTGAAATTAAAATAAACGAACTGCGGGAAATCACAGATTGGGAGAAACCAATCTATATCAAAATCGGTGGAGCACGTCCATATTATGATACAGCACTTTCAGTAAAAGCCGGAGCAGATGTGATTGTGATAGACGGAATGCAGGGAGGAACAGCTGCAACTCAAGAAGTATTTATAGAACATGTAGGTCAACCAACTCTTGCGTGTATTAGACCGGCAGTCAAAGCCTTACAGGATCTTGGAATGCACCGTAAAGTGCAGTTGATTGTTTCAGGAGGAATTAGGAACGGTGCTGATGTTGCCAAAGCACTGGCCTTAGGTGCAGATGCAGTTTCTATTGGCAGCGCAGCTTTGGTTGCGTTGGGAGATAACGATCCTGAATTGGAAGAAGAGTATCAAAAACTGGGTACCACTGCAGGTGCTTATGATGACTGGCATGAGGGGCAGGATCCCGCTGGTATTTCAACCCAAGATCCGGAGCTTGCAAAAAGGCTCGATCCAGTTTTGGCCGGGAGGCGTCTGGCTAACTATTTAAAAGTGATAACCCTGGAAGCTCAAACTGTAACCAGAGCCTGCGGGAAAAGTCATGTACTGAATCTTGAACCTGAAGACCTGGTTGCACTGACATTAGAGTCAGCTGCAATGGCACAAGTTCCACTTGCAGGAACTGACTGGATCCCTGGAAAAAATAAGCTATGA
>JAPKDT010000233.1 GCA_028822475.1 SAR324 cluster bacterium | reverse complement strand
CCAAGTGAAACTGCATCCGATTCCAGCCAGATTTTTAGCAGAACCGAAAAGTTATTAAAACCCTCAATTACTAAGTTAAATTCAAAAAAAGAACAGGGGCATCTCACGGCTGATTTGCTGAGAGCCGCTTTGGTACATGAACTTTCACTTCAGTCACCATACCAGTTGATAAACACGACCGGAAAGAAAGACGGATTTAGCGGAGTACTTCCGGATGAGTCAGAAATCGCAATTCTGCATGGAAAAGTTAAATATACTGAGATTATTATTGAATCACAGGAGGGTCTTTCATATTTTACAAATGTGAAAAACAAAGGAGCTACCCTCGAACAATCTTTGCTGGCAAGTGTTGTTTCAATGGGTGCGGAGTCCTCCGGAGCGGGTTTTGTGATAGCAACACCTTATGTGGAACAAATAGCCGCACTGGAAGTTGAATTTTCTCTGCTCCGGAAAAATGACGGCAGTGAAGTAGTTCCTTCACAAAGTTTTCGGACTTACTTTGCCCGGAAGTGGGGCGGTTCAGTGTCATCTTCGCATTTACCAATAATGGTAAAGAACTCAATTAAACAAAAATATCAGTCTGATGAAGATTTTACTGAGTCACTTCTGTCAAAGATAGATCGAGCGGGATTGTACTTTACAAACCCAAATGAATATTATGCCAGAGGATTTAACCTGAGAAATAATGTACATGTTCCGCAAACTCCTCTGGATCTTAAAATTAGACTCGGCCGACAAATCGCACGACAATACGTCAAACAAATCAGCCCTTATCATGAAACGGCAGAATTACTTGTACAGGATGGAAACAGTGTTGCGGTTAATTTGATCAGGGGGAATGCCTACCAGGAGGCAGTTGCTTTTCTGCAAGCTTTGAATGGGCGTACAGCGGCAGATGAGCACAACCTTGGTTTGGCTTTTGAAGCAGGTGGGGAAATCTCACAAGCAAGAAAACACTACGAAACTGCCCTGAAAATGGACAATAATAATGCCGTATTTAAAGCTGCGCTAACAAGGACTGGAAATTAAATCGTGGGTTTGCCAATAGGTGCAAACCCGTTGATTATTTGAGTTCGGCTAATTCCTGGTGGGGATCATTCTTCATTTCAAAGAATGGAGAAGGAATTTTCAATGCACGTGAAATGCGTTCCAAAGAGGCTTCTGTGACCTCGGCGGCATGTGATTCCCAGCTTTTTACAGTTTGAATTGCAAAACCATGTTCGTAGGCAAATGCTTCTATAGACATGCCTCTCAGTAAACGGGCATATTTTATTCTATCACCAATCCGATCCAGATCAAGGTCTTTATCCAAACCCATTTCCCGCACGTCTATCGCTAATACTTTAGCAATCTCACTGTATTTCGTCAGTTTGGGGGTTGAGTGTCCAGTTTCCCAATTTTTTACAGCAGTCAGCGAAACACTGAGTTTTCGGGCAAACTCTTTGCGAGTTAAACCGGATTCCTCCCGCCACTGTGTCATTTGTTCACCAAATTCCATTTCACACTCTTTTCATTATTCTTTTGTCTGCAGCACAAGAATTATGTTTGTTAACTCCTACTGCTTTTCTTTATATTTGATACGGAAATTTACACTTCTGAAGTACCGTATTTTGATTAATATGCTTTGAATTATCAATCATTTTTTCCTGAATGTCAACCATTATATGGAAACTCTCAGTGGATCTCAGCCGTAAAAAACATCTCCAAATAATATCGTTATTTTTCACTTCCTCTATGATGCGTTTTGTCTACAAAACAGAAAACGCCGTTTTATGTTTTTTGAACAGCAATGAAGATTTAGTCTGTTATGTTTAAAATACAGACAAATTATTAAAAGTTTATCCGGAAACCGCTAAGTTTGCTCTGAGAACATTTATTCCGCTTATTCGCGAATATGATTTGAGAGTCAATCTAGCTTTATTAAGACATCCTTATACTCTTGCCTTAATATATTTTTCTGTACTTTACCCATAGTATTTCTCGGAAGTTCCGGAATGATGAGCAATTTTCGGGGTTGTTTATACTTCGCAAGAGATTCGCTGAAAATTATGGTTAAATCGTCAAGATCAGGAGTCTCACCTTTTTCAGCTACCAAAATACCGACAACTACTTCTCCCAAATCCGGATGTGCTAAACCTATCACCGCGCTTTCCATAACACCAGGTTGCTCATCTAGTAAAAGTTCAATTTCCTTGGGATAGATATTATATCCGCCGGAAATGATTACGTCTTTGTTGCGTCCTGAAATGTGGAGATACCCGTCGCTGTCAATCGTACCTAAATCACCTGTGATAAAGAAACCGTCATTGCGAAGTTCTTCTGCAGTTTTCTCAGGCATTTGCCAATAGCCGCTGAACACATTTGGTCCACGTACTTCAATCTCACCAATTTCACCGTCTGCCAGAACATCTCCGGTTTTTGAATCAGTAATCTTGATTTCAACTCCCGGTAGAGGGAATCCTACTGTTCCGGCGCGGCGTTCGCCATCATATGGATTGGAAGTATTCATGTTTGTTTCAGTCATCCCGTAACGTTCAAGAATTCTGTGGCCAGTTCGTGCTTCAAATTTTTCATGTGTTTCCGCTAACAGTGGGGCACTTCCGGAGACGAAAAGCCGCATATGCCGTGTTAGATCTTTGTTGAATCGTGGGTCATGCAAAAGCCTTGTATAAAAAGTAGGTACACCCATCATCGTGCTTGCATTTGGAAGATTTTCGATAATAGTGTCTAAATCAAATTTCGGAATGAAGATCATGGAACCGCCTGCCACAAGAGTAACATTAGTAGCTACAAACAATCCATGAGTGTGAAAGATAGGTAGAGCATGCAACAGGACGTCCCTGTCGGTAAATTGCCAAAGATCTACCAGAGTCTGTGCATTTGAAAGCAAATTGTTCTGACTCAGCATCGCACCCTTGGAGCGTCCCGTAGTTCCTGAGGTGTAGAGAAGCGCCACAAGATCTTCACCATCACGCTCAACAGTGTTATATGAATCGTCCTTATTCCGCGTCAAATCAGTAAATGTCCCAGTACCGTCAGCATTCAATGTTTCCAGCATAGCCCCTGATTTTTCAGCTACGGCAGCAAGTTCATCTTCTTTGCATCCTTGACAGATAAAAAGTTTTGCACCGCTGTCTTCGACAAAATATGAGACTTCAGCTGGTGTATAGGCGGCATTTAACGGCAAGTAAACCAGTCCGGATTGAACACAAGCCGCATAGACTGCAAGTGCTTCAGGAGATTTGTCAATTTGTACTGCCACACGGTCACCGACAGAAAGTCCCATTTCGCTAAGTGC
>JAPKDT010000232.1 GCA_028822475.1 SAR324 cluster bacterium | reverse complement strand
AGATCCGCCTGAAACTGACATAGAAAATTATTGGCCGCGGCACCTCCGTCGATACGGAGTTCTTTAATATTTGTTCCGGTATCTTTGGCAATGCTGCTAATAACCTCAGCTGATTGAAACGCGATTGCTTCCAACGAAGCCCGGACAATGTGACTACGGTTTGTATCTCGTGTCAGTCCGACAATCGTGCCACGGGCGTATGGATCCCAGTGCGGCGCGCCAAGTCCAACGAAAGCCGGAACTACAAAAACACCTCCAGAATCCTCAACTGATTCTGCCATGGACTGAGTTTCGGATGCATCCTCAAAAAGCTGTAGTCCGTCTCGCAGCCACTGCACAAGAGCGCCAGCGATAAAAACCGAGCCTTCGAGCGCATAAGTTACTTTATCATCAATTTGCCAGGCGATGGTGGTCAACAGTCCGTGTTTGGAAAATACCGGTTCTGAACCCGTGTTGCTAATCATGAAACAACCTGTACCATAAGTGTTTTTGGTCATTCCAGGTTCAAAACAAGCTTGTCCGAACAGTGCCGCCTGTTGATCTCCGGCGACACCCGAAATGGGCGCTGCTCCTCCAAACAGTTCCGGATTTACTGTGGCAATCAAACCGCTCGAGGGCTTAACTTCCGGCAAAGTTTCAATTGGAATTCCAAAGCGTGCGAGAATTTCTGAGTCCCATTCACAGGCTTCGATATTGAAAACAAGTGTTCTCGAAGCATTGCTGATTTCCGTGGCGTGAACACGACCGCCGGTCAATTTCCAGATCAGCCAAGAATCAACTGTTCCGAAACAGAGCTTCCCCTGATCCGCCAGTTTCTGGGCCTGCGGAACATTTTGCAGAATCCAGTGCATTTTGGTTCCAGAAAAATATGGATCCGTGACCAAGCCGGTTCTCTTTCTCAAAAGACTGTCAAAGCCTTCTGCCTTCAATTCCTCGCAAAAATCAGCGGTACGCCGGCATTGCCAGTTAATAGCTGGGCCAAGTGCTTCTCCACTTTCACGATTCCAGGCAATCGTGCTTTCTCGTTGATTGGTTATTCCGACCGCGCTGATGTCTTTCATCGTCAGTTTTGCTTGCGCCAAAGCAGCTTCGATGGTTTGACGCTGACTGTTCCAGATGTCTTCCGGAACTTGTTCCACCCATCCTGATTGAGGAAATTGACAGTCCAGAGCAGCATTTGCTTCTGCGACAATTTTGCCGTTTTCGTCAAACAAAATAGTTCGTGAACTGGTGGTACCCTGATCCAGGGCCATGATAATATGTGACATCCTAAACTTCCTTTTTAGTTTGTGGATTGAAAGAGCACAATTGCCTGTGCCGCAATTCCTTCTTCACGGCCGATGAGACCAAGCCGCTCAGTAGTCGTCGCTTTTATCGAAACTTGATCGATCTTAAGCTTCAGCACAGCGGCTATATTTTTTCTCATTTCCAAAAGGTGAGGACTCATTTTTGGTTTTTCCGCCATGATGATGCTATCGAGATTTGCGCAGACAAAACCTTTTTCCTCAGCTAGTAGTTGAACATGACTTAGCAATTCCAGACTGTCTGCCCATTGATACTTAGGGTCTGTGTCAGGAAAATGCTGACCGATGTCGCCCAGAGCGAGCGCACCGAGAATTGCGTCCATAACAGCATGAACTAGAACATCCGCGTCTGAATGTCCTAGCAAACCTTTAGGGTGAGGAATCTTTACTCCCCCAATTATCAGCGGACGATCTGCTGCAAGTGCATGCACGTCAAAGCCTATACCTGTTCTATACATTTTTCCTGTGATGTCTCTTTGTCCCGTGAGTCATGAATTATCGTGAGTTATCTGTTATTGACAGCTGGATGTGATCTCAACCAAAGATAACTTATATTAAAATACTTAATATTTTAGAATTTTATTCATATTATTTTGGTCTTACACCATCAAACTGAAAACTGTCGAGAATGTTTATTGATTAAATACACAACGAAGAATGATTATAACATTCTACAAATAAAATAGAAATATGCTTGACTTTGTTTTATAAAATGTGTTAAAAAATGTGGTTAAGATTCATTAATATTTAAGACATCAGCAGCTGGCAGGATATGGATTTCAAACAGGCAATCATAGATAACGCATGGGGCGGCATCAGTTTGGATTATGGTTTGCTGCATCTGCAGTTGGCCACGCCTACGGCTGTGTTGATCATCCTTTTCATTATGATTGTAACGCTGAACAAACTTTTGTTCCAGCCTGTTTTAAGAACTCTCGACAACCGAAATGAAGTGATTGATAAAAGTCAAAACCGTGTAATTCAGATAAACGAGGAGCTTGAGCGCCTCAAAGAGGAATTTCAGCAAAAGCTTGATACGGTTCGTACAGAAGTGCTCCATCTCGGGAACGTTGGTCATGAAAAAGGAATTACGGCACGTGAAACCATGATCACTGCAGAACGAGCAGAATTACAGGCTGAGCATGACAAAAATATTGCAGAGCTGGATGGTGAAATAGCAGCCACCAAAAATTATTTTGCCAAACTGAATCAGGAAATATCTGCTTCCATAAGCAAGCAATTATTAAGCTAGAAACTTAACTGCCACACATAGATGACAACAGCAGACAACGACAGCTTAGTAATTCAGGCTTTTTTGTGCAAGGCAGTTCCAACAGCTTGTTTCACATCAGTTGAGTAAAATGTTTCAGAAAAAAAACATGTTTCGACTTTTTACCATAATCCTGTTTGTCTCTTTCTGGAGTTCTACGCTTTATGCCGCAGAAGGGGGAGGTTCTCAACTTATGGACTTCATCTGGAAAGTAGTCAATGTCGTAGTACTGGCGGCAATCATTTACAAATTCGCAAAGAAACCTGTGGCAGCCTTTCTTGGAAGTTCTGCCGAATCCGCAAAAAAAGTTCTCGATGACGCGAGAAAAGCTGAAGTAAAAATAACTGCTGACCTGAGTGAAATGCGCTCCAAAATTTCTGGACTGGAAAAGGAAACCCTCGAAATGGTCGAGTCTGCAAAAAAAGACGCCAAAGACGCAAAAGCGCGGATCGTTAAAGAAGGCAAACTTGAAATTCAACGTATGAAGCAGCAGGCCAGTTTTGCTCTGAAACAAGAGCAAAGAAAAGCTGAAGATGATTTGCGACGTTGGATTGCTGATGAAAGTGTGAAATTGGCAGAAGGTACTTTGAAAAAAGAGATGAACCAAAACGAGCAAAAAAAATTAGTGAAAAATTTTGTGGATCAACTCAATCAGTCTGAAGGGGCAACGTGAGTCAAGGAGTTATTGCTCGGCGTTATGCCAAGGCCCTAATCAAATTGGCAGAAAAAGGGCAAGAGCTTGAAAAAAC
>JAPKDT010000231.1 GCA_028822475.1 SAR324 cluster bacterium | reverse complement strand
TAATCCTCTGAAATGGCTTTTGAAACTTTGCTCAGTCCACTAAAAGTTGGAAACACAACCCTGAAAAACCGAGTTATGATGGGCTCCATGCATACCGGACTTGAAGAACAGCCGGACGGTTCATCACGCTTAGCGGCTTTTTACGCGGAACGTGCGCGGGGAGGAGTAGGACTCATAGTAACCGGAGGATTTGCGCCTAATGCGGAGGGTCGTGTTTTTGAAGAAGGTGCGGAATTAGTTTCGGAGGAACAGCTTGATTTTCACCGGCCACTGGTAAAAGCAGTTCATGACAACGGTGGGAAAATAGCATTACAGATTTTGCATACTGGACGTTATGGAATGCTCGAAAATTGTGTGGCACCGTCACCAATTACTGCGCCAATTAATTTTTACCGTCCCAAAGAATTAACCCATGATGAAATATTAGCAACTATAGATGATTATGTGCGCTGTGCTAAACTGGCAAAAAAAGCTGGTTATGACGGTGTGGAAATAATGGGTTCTGAAGGTTATCTGATCAATCAGTTCATTGCCAAATGTACAAATAAACGCAGCGATGACTGGGGAGGTTCTTTTGAAAACCGTATCCGATTTGCTTTACGCATTGTGGAACGTGTACGGGAGGAATCCGGAGAAGATTTCTTAATTATTTTCCGTCTTTCCTGTCTTGATTTAGTAGAAGACGGTAGCAGTTTTGAAGAAGTTGTTGAACTCGGACAACGTGTAGAAAAGGCCGGTGCGTCTCTCATAAATACAGGTATAGGCTGGCATGAAGCACGTATCCCAACGATCGGTATGATGGTTCCACGTGCTGCATTTGCCTGGGTTACCGGTAAATTGCGACCTCACCTCAATATTCCAATCGTGACTTCCAACCGTATCAACGATCCAAATGTTGCAGAAAATCTCTTAAGGGACGGAATTGCTGATATGGTCTCTATGGCCCGTCCATTATTAGCGGATGAAAATTTTGTTAACAAAACGGCAGAGGGACGTACTGAAGAAATAAACACTTGTATTGCCTGCAATCAGGCTTGTCTGGATCATCTGTTTCAAATGAAAACTGCAACCTGTTTGGTAAATCCCCGCGCAGGACGTGAGACAGAATTAAATTACAAAACAGCAGCCAAGCCAAAAACGATTGCAGTTGTTGGAGCAGGACCTGCAGGAATGACCGCAGCCTACATTTCTGCAATGCGGGGCCACCGGGTTACTTTGTTTGATCAACGCTCAGTACTAGGTGGACAAATTAACTATGCGGTGAAAATTCCCGGTAAACAGGAATTTAATGAAGTCCTGCGCTACAACCGTGTAATGCTGGCAAAATATGGAGTAGAACTGAAATTGGGACAAGCCGTAGATCATGAGACTTTAATTTCAGGAAATTATGACTCAGTCGTGTTGGCGACCGGGGTACGACCTCGTGCACTGGAACTGGAAGGCGGAGATCATGCTAAAGTACTGAGTTATTTGGATGTATTAGACGAGGAGTGTTTGGTGGGCCAGAAAGTTGCGGTGATTGGAGCAGGGGGAATCGGTATTGATGTTGCGCATTATTTGACAGCTCAAACTCCTTTTTCAGGAGATGTTCCGGAATATTTACAGGGTTACGGTATTCTGGACTCTGAAAAAGCATTGGCTCTGCGTAAACCGAAAAAAAGGGAGGTCACTGTTTTTCAGCGGTCCACCGACAAGATTGGCAAACGTCTCGGAAAAACAACTGGTTGGGCGCATATCCAAACTTTAAAATCTCATGGTGTACAACTCCTTACAGGAGCAACTTATCTTAAAATCGATGATGCCGGACTGCACGTCAAAGTTGCCTTGAAGAAAGGTGAAGAAGCTCAGGAAATAGTAATGGATGTGGATAACGTGATTGTTGCCGCAGGGCAGGAGCCAAGACTCGACTTGGAAGATTCACTCCGTGAGGCAGGTATGGAAGTGCATGTGATTGGCGGAGCCAAAGCGTCGCTCGGCCTTGACGCGAAAACCGCAATCAAAGATGGGGCTGAATTAGCGGCAAATCTTTAAAAAATACAAAACTTAAGCTGTATAGAAAAATTTTCCGCTCTGAGCGGCTTTGACGATCCACCCGTCTTTTTCTTCTTTCCACCAGACATGCCGCTCACTCTCTGCTAAAAATTTAGTTGCTTGTGATGTGGAAAGTATTCTTTGCGGATTCACAGCTGCCCAGTTGATCGCTTCTTCCAGGGAAATGCCGTACCAGCGCATAACGTTCCTCACACATTGATCCAGTGTTACCGCCGAACCAACTGGACGTGAAGTTTGCTGATCGTAAATGACAGGATCAGACCCAAGTAATAACTCCAGAGCACCCAATCGGTAACTACCCGGCACTGCGGAAGCACCTGCTGTAGCATCTGTAATCAACACGACACGTTCACTGCATTTTGCCCTTAAATAGACTTTCAAAATTTCAGACGAAAGGTGGTAACCGTCCGCGATAAAACTGGCGTTTAGTTGATCTTCACCAAGTTGAGCTATGATTGGATTATCGTTCTTACGAAGTTCTGAGCTTGTGCCGTTGCCAAGATGTGTTGAGAGTGACGCTCCGGCTTTGACCGCCTCCCGAATTTTATCAACACCCGCGGCTGTATGACCTAAAGCCACAATGATTCCATCAAGAACTAATTTATCAATAAATGCTAAAGCACCATCTACCTCCGGGGCGAGCGTTAGCAAACGGATATTTCCACCTGCTGCATCCTGTAAACGTGAAAACATTTCCGGATTGACGGCACCCATTTCCTGAACAGGATGACAACCAGAAAAGCCGGGGAGTGTTGAAAGAAAAGGACCTTCGAGATGATAACCTGCGATCATCGTTTTTGCGAGCGCTGAGGAGTTTCTGGCAGTTTCCAGATCAGCAAGACAGCTTTGCAGATGAGTTTCGGATGCAGTGATGATTGTTGGCAAACAAGTTGTAACTCCAGAAGCCAGCATTGCTTCAAGTGAGTGTTCAAGAGAATCTTGGGTAATGCCGGGTGTATTAAAATCCACCCCTCCGAAACCATTAACTTGTAAATCCACCAGTCCCGGAGTTTTCACCCACTTTTTCTCACTTTTTAAAATAGCAATCTCAGACTCCTCTGCCATTGGAATTTCAATAATCGGCATGTAGTTCCTTTGTTTTAGCTAAAAACGCACAAAAATTCACAATAATAACGGGTTCCCTGTGTCACCGTACCGAGTGGGGTTGTAAATTATTGTTAGGTTATTATTTTATTGTATGCTTGTTATTTTAGTAGCGTTGCCATTCAAGTTTGTTTTTTTCCACCCATTTGTAATGATCTTTGAATGTTAA
>JAPKDT010000230.1 GCA_028822475.1 SAR324 cluster bacterium | reverse complement strand
TGAAGATTTGATAGCGAGTGACAACGTAAGCGGTTACGATTTGGGAACAGGTAACTTGGACTCATTTACGTATTGGTCAAAAGACAACAGCTCCTTTTCTCTTGGGAACGTGGATAATTTTACTGTTGGCTTCAATACAACTCTTGACTGCAGTAATTGATATTGCAGACTCAGGAAATCTGGATTCTCTACTAAGAGTCTCTGATTCCAAAATATGAATATATGAATTTTTAAAAAGTGTTTATTTGTAAATGATAGGAATTACGGTGATTTTTTTGCAGGCATGATCTTAAAATTTCTCCTTTCCGCTATCTCACTTTTCCAGATTTCACCCAACTGTTCACGAGAAATTTTAGGAATGTTTGCCGGTGCTTTAAGTGCGGACTGATCACTTTGAATAACTAAAGCTCCTGAAGGTACAAGTTTCAAATGATTTTCCACATCCCTTTTTACCACTGCAAATTCAAAAAATCCGCTTGCTTCATTTTTGACAATGATTAGCTTATTTCCTGTTTCAATCCAACTAAAATATTCATCACCTCTGAGATGTGCTTGAAATCTTGAACCGTCTGGATTTTCAAAAGTAATTAAAAATGGAGTTGCCGGAACGGCTACCAAAGCAGTCGAAAATCCTGTTAGTATTGATATTATTAAACATATCTTTTTCATATTTCTCCTAGTTGCTGATTGTAAATGTCATGTTGTCTCCTTGGGCACTGATATTGGTAACACTAATTCCGGAAGAAGAGCCACTGGTAAGTTTACTATTCGGTGTACTGCTGTTATTAAAAGTTGCATTGTTTCCACTGTAAAACAAATGGGTTGTTCTTCCTTGGGAACTTTTGTTATCTAAATCAGCATCGCTGGCTTCTTCAAGGTCAACAATGTTTGGCGTTGAGTTATCGCAAGCGTTAGAATAATCACAATTGCTGCTATTATCGATATGCCAAATTGCCAAACCGCCTTTAAAATTTTCGTCAGCCATGGTGTTAGTGCTGTTATCGAAGAGAAGACCAATAAAACCCCTATCATATCCTGTGGGACCTCGATTTTCGATGAGGAAATACTCACCAGCTGTAGAAGTTGAGATTTTGTAAATGCCACATGTTGTGGCATTTGTTGCCAAAGTGTAATTGTCTGTCCCTGAAGAAACTGTTTGAGGAGTGCAAACATCGAGTTTTTCCTTTGACCATGCAGACAAATGAACTGGTGTTGCCCCAAGGCACGGTTTCCCCCAAATTTCTGGCGGGTCTTGCAAGCCACACTCATGCCAAGATTTCATACCCGATGAACCACTTCCCATTAGTCCAAAGTTACCAATACCTGCGGTCTTATAACTGGTATCGTATAAATCCGGCAACTGAAAAAAAGCGTGTCCAAGTTCATGTGCCATAGTGCCTATTGGTGCATCCCATGACCATTCAGGACTTGACCCATCTGTTTCTCCAAACTGAGAGTATTCATTTTGTCCCTGTGACGTACTACCCAACAAGTTGACATTATCAAGAGTCATATGACTCTCCCCTGCTTCGAACCTGACCGATCCATCCCCATCTGCATCGCAGGCCATAGAGGGTTTCATTCCCCAAACTCCACCTGGAATGTTATAGCCGCCAGAACTTTCTCCACCTGCAACGAGAAATATCACTTGTAATTCGCTTGTGCTTAAATTACCGTTTGAGTCTGTGTCGTATGTTGAAAAATCTATGTACGAATCTGCTGCAGTAATTGCTTCAGCCGCATAACAACCTAAAGGTTTTTTCTGGATATTTGGGTGTGTTCTGGCCATGTTGACGTTTATAATTCCGTCATTGGTACATCCGGATGATTCTGTTGCAGGTGCAAATTGATATTTGCCATAAGTTGTTTCATTCCAATAGCCATTCATTTGACCTTCACTCGTGCCAAAGACTTTTTTTGCCCAAGTCGTTTCATCACTTCTAAAACATGCATTTTCATATTGAATTCGCACCACCAAAAGAGGAGTTTTTGTTGAAGCAGTCAGCGTTCCACCTGATTCACAAGTTCCTTTGCTTGAAGGAGAATCTACGTAGCAGGAAACTGAAGGATTTGATTCATCTTTTTTTTTGCTACAAGAAAGCAGTAACAAAATGAGTGATGCAGAAAATATAAATAAAAATCCAACTCGTTTTTGAAATAATCTTATGAAGTTCATCATTATTTTATCCTAAAAAAATTTACTCTTCTTGTAAAATAAACCGATAGATGGTATATATTTGGTTATTATGAATTAAATGATTGTTCAAAACAAGACCTTTGCAGCATCCACCGTTTTAAATTTTCGAAATCTCGAGGTTGGATTTAATATAAAAAAATGTAAAAAACCTTTCATATTACGAATCTATGAAATTCCTTTCCTTCAGTGTCCTGTTTATATGTTCAGTTGTCTTCTTCATGTCATGTGCAAAAGAAGCATCAGAGGAAGGATCTGCAACTGCAACGGCACACTGCTCAATCTCCTACTCCTGTGGCTACTCTGAAACAACGAATGCTCTCTGGGGAATCACCTACGGAAACAAAATCTTCGTGACTGTGGGTCGGAATGGAAACATCCTTACCTCAATTGATGGAAGCACATGGACTAAAAGGACTTCTGGAACAACGAATGTTCTCTACGGTGTTATCTACGCAAACAGTACTTTTGTAGTGGTGGGTTCTTCAGGTACTATCCTCACCTCTTCGGATGGGACCTCTTGGACTACAAGGACTTCAGGAACATCGGAAACACTCAAAGGAGTCGTCTACGGTAACAGTACCTTCGTGGCGGTTGGTTATTGGGGAACCATTCTGACATCTTCAGATGGAATCACTTGGACTTCTGGAACTTTTGGGATTTATAATCATTTCAAAGGAGTCGTCTACGGAAACAGTACTTTCGTGGCGGTGAGTTCTCAGGTCAGTGCGCCGAACTCGTATGGAAGTATCCTCACCTCTTCGGATGGGATCTCTTGGACTACAAGGACTTCTAGGACATTAAACGGTCTCTATGGAGTTACCTACGGAAATAATACTTTCGTTGCAGTTGGTCGGTCAGGAACCATTCTAACCTCTTCGGACAATGGAACCTCTTGGGATAACAGGACTTCTGATACAACAAAATATCTCGAGGAAGTCGGTTACGGAAACAATACTTTCGTGGCGGTGGGTTATTGGGCAAATTACATCCTAACCTCTTCGGATGGATCCACTTGGACTTCAAATAAATCCGGAGGAACAGGCTTATATCTCTATGGAGTTACCTACGGAAACAGTATGTTTGTGGCAGTTGGGAGTTCAGGAACCATCAAAAAACAAGGTTCTGAATCAGAAAC
>JAPKDT010000229.1 GCA_028822475.1 SAR324 cluster bacterium | reverse complement strand
ACATTCCGCAGACGTTCAAGCAGAAGTTGATGACGCGAATTGAATAATGCCCTGAAAGCCAAAACAACGATTAGTGTCGCGCCTAAAGCAGCTGCGGTCGCTATCACGAAGATCATCATTATTTGATAACGTACTGCTTCACCGGGACTGACTCCTGCCAATATCTGACCTGTCATCATTCCCGGCAAACTCACAATTCCCATCACCATCATCGAATTCAGCGTGGGAATCATGCTGGTGCGTAAGGCATCACGTATCAATTCATGTGCGGCTTCCCATGATGTTGCTCCAAGACTGAGCAGCATTTCCACTTCTTTACGACGCACAGACAAACTTTCCATAAAACGTTCCAGTGCCAGTGAAATCCCATTCAATGTGTTACCTAAAACCATCCCCAGCAGAGGAAAAAGGTACTGTGGTGAATACCACGGATCAATTTGCAGAATTCCTGAAAGCACGAAAAACATGACAAAAAAAGCTGCGCCAAGGATTGAAATAAAACTGTTAAGGTAAATTGTACTAAAGCGTTTTCCTGTACGTCCAACTGCGGTGATGGAGGCGACTGTCGCCATGAAAAATGCAACCCCAAGAATCCAGAGTGGATTGTTGAGCGCAAAAACCCAGTCCAGTAAAAATCCAACCATCAGCAGCTGTCCCACCATTCTCAAGGAGGCGATTCCCCACTGTTTTGTCAATCCAAGTTTTAAAACGATTGACAGGCCAATGTTGACTGCCATCAGAAGCGACGCAAAAAGCAGTTGTCCGCTGCTGAGAAAAATATAATTAGTTTCCATTTTCTCTGTCCAGGCTAAAAGTTCTGCTGCACATTCTCTGTAACTGTTCCGGATTATGACTGACCCAAATCCAGGCACGTTGAGTTGTTGAAATAGGAGAATTTTGTTGCTGTTCTGGAATTTCAGTCTGCCATTTTACGAGCAGTTTTTCGAAGAGTTTAGTCAATTCTGTGTCGAGGGATGAGGTAGGTTCATCCAGCAAAAGCACCTGCGGTTCTAACTGCAGTACCCGGAGTAGTGCGGCAATTTGTGCTTCTCCTCCGGAAAGTTCCTTTGCAGGACGCTTCAAAAATTCGGAAGGATCTGCAATTCCAGAAGAGTTTGAAGACGTTAACGGTAACGCCAGTTCTTTGAGCCAGTTTAGAATTTTTTCACGGTCATATTGTAGATGTTGATGTGCTTTCAGGCGAAAAATACGTTTCAAATTTTCTTCAACTGTTTCTTCAAAAAAAGCAGGAAGCTGCTGGATGTAGCAGACTTTGCTGCGGTATTGAGGCATTTCCCATTCCTGCAGTGATTTAGCTGCAAAACTTATCGAACCTTTTTCAGCAGATGGTCCGGCAGTTATCACATCCAATCCAGCTAATGTACGCAGCAACAAACTTTTACCGCTTCCAGAGGCTCCGGTTAAAGCAAGTCGTTCTCCGGATGCTAAATCAAGGGAGATATTTTTCCAGATCCAGTTTGTAGAAATTTGACGACTCAGATTTTCCGCGGAAAGCAGCGGTTCATATTTTTGACTTGTTCTCCCTGAGGAGATGCCCGTAGAATGCAACACTTTAGCCTTTTCTTATTTCATTTCCGAGTCAGTCTTTATGTCAGTTAATTCTTCTCTTTTGCAGCGCAAGCACTGGATTTTTGATCTTGATGGTACGCTTACTGTGGCAGTTCATGATTTTGTTGCTATCCGAAAAGAACTCGGAATTCCAGCAGGACTGCCAATTATTAAAACCATCAAGTCTCTTCCGGAAAACGAATCAGTACTATTACAGAACAAGCTGAACGCGATAGAAGAAAAACTTGCGCGTAACGCGAGACCGGCGCAGGGAGTAAAAACTTTGCTGGAAATCCTGCAGCGCGAGAATTACAGTCTCGGTATCCTCACTTTGAATACCAGAGAAAATGCCTGGTTTACGCTTGAAGCTCTCGGTTTAGCACAGTACTTCAGTGAAGAATTTGTTATCGGACGCTGGTGCGAGGAACCAAAACCGTCCCCGAAAGGTATACACAAAATGCTGAAACAGTGGAAGGTCACTGCAAACGACGCGCTGATGGTGGGAGATTTTCTTTATGATCTGCAAGTTGGACGTGCCGCGGAAACAGCAACGGTTCATGTTGATCCAAGCGGAGAATTTGCCTGGCCTGAACTGGCGGACATTCAGGTTAACTCACTGGATGAACTCGCTGGACTGCTGCCAAAATGAAGCAGCAAGATACTGAAAACTTTCCGTTTCTCACTTGCGACTTTCTCCCCTTTGGTGTTTGATGGCCCTTGCCTTGCTCTTTAAATAAAGGCGCTTTTATGATTTAGATTTTGCATCCTGAACATTTGCCTCTTCAGACGCAGGCTCTTCTTTTATACTGCCGGCCATTTGTGAAACAATGATGCTGATTTCGTAAAGGATGATGAGAGGTCCGGCCATCAGAGTCTGGGTAAAAACGTCAGGAGGTGTCAGTATCGCTGCTGCAATAAAAATTACGACCAGTGAATATTTTCGATTTTTACGCAACCAGTCCGCATTGACTATGCCAAATCTGGTCAGAATGAATGAGACTGTCGGCAGTTCAAAGATCAGCCCAAAAGCAAATAAAAGATGGATAGTCAGCGACAAATAACTGGCCATGCTCAAGGACGGCAAGGTGTATTTATTTTCAAAACCTAAAAAGAAATCGTAACCGTATGGTATCACAACAAAATAGCCGAAAAGACCTCCGCCGACAAAAAGTGGATATGAAAGCAAAATGAAAGGCCAGATGGCTTTGCGTTCCTTTGAAAAAAGCGCCGGCCGGACAAACAACCAGATTTGACCAAGTAAATACGGAAATGATAAAAAAAGCGCAGCATAAAGGCCTATCCGTAAATAAGTGAAAAACGGTTCCGTCAACTCCAGAAAGACCAAGGGGATATTACGCGCATCAAGTGGGGCACGGAAAGCAGAAAGAATAGGTTGATCCAGTTCCATCTCTATGGAAGTTGCGCCCACGAAAACGACAATTATGACGATCAGCGTATGTACGAGACGCTTGCGTAGTTCGCCTAAATGAGAAGTCAGAGGCATCGGTACGTCGCCTGTATGGTCTCCTCGCTCAGACTTTTCTTTTTGCTCAGTATTTTGTTTGCTCATTATATTACGACACAAAGAATGACGTTATTTTTGATTTTATGTGTTGAACACGCAGAATTCTGCCCTAAACCGTCAACCATATTTTTAAAACTCGCTCAGAAATTAGCCGCTAAGGACTAAGTGTCAAACGTATTTTTTACCATAAACTGTTCTTATTTGCACGATAAACAAATGATTAATTACGAATATTCTA
>JAPKDT010000228.1 GCA_028822475.1 SAR324 cluster bacterium | reverse complement strand
GAATTATTTTTGGTCGGTATGCTGGAAAGCTTTTTAACCGCATCCGTAATGGGCGTATATGATGGTCACAGGGTTTGGATTAATTATTTAGCGATACATCTGAATTTTCAGTGTCAAGTATACGGACAGCATATGATGGAAAACGTCGAAGCCAAATTACGAAAAACAGGTTGCCCCAAAATCAATTTGTAGATTCGCTCAGGGAACGATAAAATAAAGGGCTTCTACCAGAAACTCGGATTTACTGATGACAGAGCCCTCAGTCTGGGAAAGAGACTTTAAGAAGATCATTCATAAAACTAAATCTACAAATACTAAATTAAACTCATGCTACAAATAAGTTATGCCTGAATTGCTGTTAATTGCCATTTATATTACTGGAGGACTGGTTATGCTTTATTTTGGAGCAGACTGGTTGGTAAATGGTGCAATAACACTGTCATTGCACTTTGGATTAAGTCCGTTGATCGTCGGACTGACCGTTGTGGCACTGGGAACAAGTGTTCCGGAGGCACTCGTCAGTGTACAGGCGGCAATCGGACATCAGGGTGGAATTGCGATAGGCAATGTTGTTGGTTCAAATATCCTTAACATAGCAATGATTCTGGGACTTTCTGCCTTGATCAATCCGTTGAAAGTTAATTCACACATAGTGAAAGCTGATGTTCCACTTTTGGTAGGAGCAACTTTTATGTTGGTTGTTTTACTGGAGGATTTTCATATTTCACGCATGGAAGGAGCATTTTTACTGTTGTGTATTGCGGGTTATGTAGTTGGCAATATCATGACCGTCAAGAAAACAACTCCGGAAGAGAACAAAATAGGGGGGCTGGAAGTCACGAAAGATACAGGTAAAACTCTTTGGCGTGACATTGCGCTGTTGATCGTTGGAATTATAACCTTAGGTTTTGGCTCAAATTTTCTGGTTAAAGGAGCAGTAGACCTTGCCAGAATCTGGGGACTGAGCGAAGCTTTAATCGGCCTGACCATTGTCTCAATCGGTACAGGCACTCCGGAATTGGCAACAGCACTGATGGCAGCTTACCGGAAGAGTGCAGACCTTGCGATTGGTAATGCAGTTGGTTCAAATCTTTTCAACATCATGTTTGTGCTGGGACTTGCAGGACTCGTTGCTCCGCTGGATGCCAAAGGAATTAACTCCTCTGACCTTTATGTGATGCTTGCTGTGACGATCCTGTTGCTTCCTACAGTTTGGACAGGCCGTGTTCTGGACCGTAAAGAGGGTTTCCTGTTTCTAGCTATTTATATCGGCTACCTGTATTATTTGTGGCCTGCCTGAGTTGTAAATTATTTCTCTTTGATATCCTGTGATGAACTAGTAAAACTGCTGAAACAGTGTCATTTTGAGCGAATTTAGAAATATTGTACAATCAACCATCCTAATATCATTAAGATTTCACCCTACTGTCAAAATGACATAATTTTACGTGTGCAGCTTATATTAATTATTGACCAAGACAGTCCTACTTGCTGCTACTGTTTAGACCGCTCCAAGGCCTGATCCAGATCAGCAATGAGATCCTCAACGCATTCAATTCCAATCGAAAGACGAATCACTTCAGCTCCGGCACCTGCAGTGATGAGTTGTTCATCAGAGAGTTGACGGTGAGTAGTCGAAGCAGGATGCAGAATCAGGGAGTGGGTATCACCAATGTTAGCGACATGACTAAACAGTTCTACCGTCTCGAGCATTTTTAAACCGCTTTCATAGCCACCTTTGACACCAAAAGTAAAAACAGAACCCGTCCCGTCCGGTAAATATTTTTTCCCCAGATCATAGTAAGGACTGGACTCGAGTCCTGCGTGAGAAACCCATTCGACTTGTTGATGTTTTTCAAGAAATAGTGCCACTTCCAAAGCATTTGAACAGTGCCGTTCAATACGCAAAGGCAGAGTTTCAATACCGTTGAGCGTTATCCAAGCATTCATAGGAGATTGTGAACAGCCCAAATCACGTAGACTGATGGCATGACTGTACATGGTGTAAGCAAGGTCACCAAAAGTTTCCGCAAAAGTAAGTCCGTTATATTCCGGAGAAGGTTCGCTTAAACTTGGATATTTGGAATTTCCCAGCCAAGGGAATTTACCTGAATCTATAACAACTCCTCCAAGAGCATTTCCCTGCCCGGACAGAAATTTAGTTGTAGAATGCACCACTATGTCAGCACCCCATTCAAGTGGTTGACTCAAAAACGGTGTGGCCATCGTGTTGTCAACAACCAGCGGAACTCCTGCTTCGTTTGCCACTTTAGCTATTGCTTCCAGGTCAGCCACTACTCCGCCTGGATTAGCAAGGTTTTCTATAAATATTGCCCGTGTTTTTTCAGTGACTGCCCTCCTGAAATCGTCCGGATTGTCTGTATCCACAAAGACCGCGTTCCAGCCAAATTTACGATAGCTTTTTCCCATCAAATTGATCGTACCACCGTAAAGTTTGTTGGCAACAATCACCTCCATTCCCGGTGCCATTAAGGGAAATAGGGCCAGCGTTTCCGCAGCATGTCCGGAAGAAGTCACTGTTCCGCCGCGTCCACCTTCCAGCGTAGCTAGTTTTTCTTCTAGTGCTGCGACTGTGGGATTGGTTAAACGAGAATAAATAAAGCCTGGTGCCTGCAGATTGAAGAGCGAAGCTGCATGGTCTGCATCATCAAATACATATGAGGAAGTTTGATAAATTGGAAAAGATCGCGCGCCTGTTGTCGGATCAGGAGCAGTTCCGGCATGGACTGCAAGTGTATTAAATCCATATTGTGGATGCAGTTTTCTCATTTAAGCCTCCTCCTACGATTGCTGATAACTCCTGTGTTAATTCCGCTCCAGCCAAGTTCTCCAAAAAGACGGGCGTATTCTATTTTTGGACAGCGGTCCATCACCACCTGTAAACCGGCTTCTTCGGCAAGTTTAGCGGCCTCATTGTTAACAATTTCCAACTGCATCCAAAATACTTTTGCCCCAATCTTGATTGCCTCTTCAACCATCTCAGGTGCTTCATGTGCAGGACGAAACATATCCACCATATCCACAGTTACGGGTAGTGACGCCAGATCCGGAAATACTTTTTCTCCACATATTTCTTTTCCAACTGAGCCTGGATTAACCGGAATCACTATGAAACCTTTTTGCAACAAATATTTCATGGCAAAATTGCTGGGACGATTCCACGTCGCACTTGCTCCAACCATTGCAATGCTTTTTACATTATTGAGAATATCGCGGATATAAGAATCAGGATATGAACTGTGATCAAGGAAAGTAGAAGGGGGCATGAATAATAATCTTAATGAATACGGTTGAGTAGATTTGCCTGCTCACTTTAGCAGAATTAAAACCCATTCTGCAAGCAG
>JAPKDT010000227.1 GCA_028822475.1 SAR324 cluster bacterium | reverse complement strand
AACGATTTTCTCCAAGTGAAGGGTCAGGGTTGGTGAAGTTTACCATCAAACGTTCAACTGAAGTACCGAAAGCCGAAACTACTTTCCCTTTTCCGGCCTTTTCCATCTTGATGAGAATTTCAGGCTCTACCTGAAGGTTCCAGCCATAATCCATTTCACCAGTTTCCAAAACAGCACGTGCTGCTGAAACGGCGTCTCCACCACCTTTTAAGACAACTTTACTGAAAGCGGGTTTGTTGGCATCACGGTAATTCGGATTTGCTTCAAGAACGATGACATCATTCGGCTTGAAATCCACAACCTTGAAAGGGCCTGTTCCAATCGGGTAAAAATTTTGTTTGTTACATTCCTGTGCTTTTGCTCCCTGACAACCGTCAAACTGTGCTTTTTGCAAAATTGGCGCATTGTACCCAACAAAAGGGGCATAAGGGAAAGGCTTTGGTACAGTGAACTCAACCTTGACAGTGGTGCTGTTAACAGCAGTCACGGACTTGATATCGGCCCAATAATTTGATTGTGTACAACCTGTGTCAGGATTTGAGCAGTATTCATAAGTGAAAATCGCATCGTCCGCAGTAAGCGCAGAGCCATCAGACCATTTAATACCTTTTTTGATTCTCCAGGTGATGCTTGTCAAGTCTTTTGAAATACCACCGTTAGCAACTGTAGGAATTACCTCAGCCAGCCATGGTAGCAGATTCCCTTTCTCATCATAGCGAGCAAAAGGCTCCAGCACGATCGAAGAAGCTTCAAGCTCCTTTGTTCCACCGGAAAGGTTAGGGTTCATGGTTGATACAGCCTGCCAGTATAGCAAGTTCAGTTGACCGTCACTGCCGCGTTTAGCTTCAACGGTACTTGCCAGACTCAAAGCGAAAGCCAGACTCAGCAAGATATTAATCGTTTTTTTCATTTTATCTCCTCGTTTCATTATAGAAAGGCCGTGTGATAATTCACCGACCGTAAAAGCATTCCGGAACTTCCGGTCTGCCTGAAAAAAGTCACCAACTTTATGGCCGGCGACCCTTCTGCACTGTCTCCTGTAGGTTGAAGCTTTTAAAGGCTAAAGCTACAGAAAACATTTGTATTCTACATTTCCTGCAAAATATGTCAATCATGTTTTAATCTTTTAAACAAGATGGCATGCTACCTGGTGTCCCGTTGCTATTTCCCGCCATTCAGGAGAGTCTTCGAAACAGCGTTTTTCGGCTATTGGACAGCGTGTGCTGAAGTGACAACCCGATGGCGGATTAGCCGGGCTCGGTACGTCTCCAATCAGAATCACTCGGTCACGCTTTTTTTCCTGTTTTGGATCGTGAATTGGAACAGCGGAAAGCAGAGCCTGAGTGTAAGGATGCAGAGGTTTGCTATAGAGAGATTCACTGTCGGCCAGTTCGACTATCCTCCCCAGATACATAACCGCGACCCTGTCGGCGATATGGCGGATCATGCTCAAATCGTGTGAAATGAACAGATAGGTCAAACCATATTCTTCCTGTAGATCTTCCAAAAGGTTAACCACTTGAGCCTGAATTGAGACATCCAGCGCGGCGATCGGTTCATCGCAGATAATAAACTCCGGACTCAGTGCAAGCGCTCGTGCGATGCCGATTCGCTGACGTTGACCTCCGGAAAATTCGTGTGGGTAGCGGTTGGTGAACTCCCGATTCATTCCAACAGATTCCAGCAATTGTTCTACCCGCTCACGCCTTTCCTTACCCTTAAACTTGCCATGCTCTACCAGTGGTTCGCTAATGATACTACCCACAGTCATCCTTGGATTCAGGCTGTCTTGAGGGTCCTGAAAAATCATCTGCATCTGGGGACGCTGCTTACGCAGTTCCTCCTTACTGAGGGTCATCAGGTCACGTCCCTTGAAAGTCACTTTTCCTGCAGTTGCAGGATAGAGTTGCAGAATTACTCTGCCGGCCGTCGATTTTCCGCATCCGCTTTCACCCACCAGTCCCAGTGTTTCTCCTTTGAAAATATCAAAGGAAATTCCATCCACTGCTTTCACCGCGCCGACTTGTCTGCGGAAAACACCTTTGGTTATTGGGAAATGTTTGGTAAGTCCCTCCACTTTTAATAGAACAGGATTTGCTTCAGAACTCATTCTTTCTCTCCGGAATCAGGATTCCACCAACAGGCAACTTTGTGGTTTATTCCTCTGTTAACGATGCTGGGATTTTCCTGCAGACAGCGTTCCAAGACATTGCTGCAGCGTGGAGCGAAAGGGCAGGACTGGGGTTTTTGGCGAAGATCAGGAGGCTGTCCGCTGATGCTTTCTAATCTTTCAGCACGCTCACCTTCCAGGTTTGGCAGGGTTTTGAGCAAACCCTGGGTGTACGGGTGTTTTGGGTTCGCGTAAAGTTCATCCGCGGGTGCTTCTTCAACAATAAATCCTCCATACATAACCGCTACACGGTCTGCGATACCTGCAACAACTCCAAGATCATGTGTGATCCAGATAATGGCCATTCCTAGATCCTTGCGGAGTCGTTTGACAATATCAAGAATCTGCGCCTGAATTGTCACATCCAACGCGGTGGTTGGTTCATCGGCAATTAGTACTTTTGGATCACAGGCCAGTGCAATCGCGATCATAACCCGTTGACGCATTCCTCCAGAAAATTGATGAGGATAATCGCCTAAACGGCTTTCCGCCATTGGAATCCCCACCTGTTCCAGCAGTTCTGCGGAACGTTTACGTGCTTTTCTACGGCTTAATCCAAGGTGTTCGCGCATCGGTTCCGCCAACTGATAACCGATGGTAAGGACAGGATTGAGTGAAGTCATTGGATCCTGAAAAATGAAACCGATTTTTCCACCGCGAATTTTTCTCAACTGCTTTGTATCGAGCTGAAGGAGGTCCTGGTCTTCAAATTTTGCTGTGCCGGAAACAATCTCCGCTGGAGGCATGGGCAACAGCTTAAGCAGAGACATCATAGTCACGCTTTTTCCTGAACCACTTTCACCGACAATACCCAGAAGTTCACCTTTTTTTAAGTCGAAACTGATGCCGTTAACCGCATGCACCAAGCCATCCTGGGTGTGAAAACGAGTGACTATATTTTCAACTTGGAGAATAGAAGCTTGAGTTGACAAAATCTTTGTGAAGTCAGCTTGATTAGGAAAAATGAATTGTTTTGAAAAATGAATTCTAGTCTAGTGAGAGTATTTGTCAAGAAAATTTTATAAAATTTAAAAAAAATAAGGAGGAACTTCGAACAGGGTTTGATTTTCAATTGACAAAAAGCAGATTTTCATCGATAATCACGGGTATATTTAAATGTTCTCATTGAAGCATAAATATTTGGTCGGACCCATTTTATGGGATGGCATCCTGAGAATTATTCATTGAGAACGAAATATTGA
>JAPKDT010000012.1 GCA_028822475.1 SAR324 cluster bacterium | reverse complement strand
GTTTTCTGCAGTTTTACTTTAGTTTGTCCTTCAGGTTCGTTCACAAATTATCTCATTAAGCAGCATCGTGATTTAGATAAAACCGTTTAAATAAATCATGACAGTATTTGAAATAGTTCGATAATACTTAAAAGTCTAGAACAGCTCAAACTTAAAATTCACTGCTTAGATGATTGATCGATGATAATCGTTTAAAAATTTATCAATAAGCGTCTATTTCTAAGGCTTCAAGGTTTAAATACTTATGTTTCAGCTCTTTTTATGGAACCATTAGCTTTGAGTTTTTTGAAATCACAATTACTGAGACAAAAAGCACTTTAATTGCATGATTCAGTTAAATGAATATCACGAAAATATACTTCCCCTTAATTAATGTGCCGGCTTTACATAAAATAACAGTTATTTCAGCATTTTTCATGTTTACCGCAATTCACGCAGGCGCGGAAGAACTATGGCGTTTACGCTATTCAGTACCTACTTCGGGTGAAAGCGAAATCACACGTGGTTCAAGCAAAACCTCTGAAAAACTAAATACTTCGGGACACAGTGGGAATCTGGTATTTGCTAATGGAATCGGTTTCGGTTACAGCACTGTGCGTACAAACGGAAGTCTGGAAGGAATTGACTATAAATTCAAGAATCACAGCCTTGATCTGGCTTATACAATTGGTGACGATCTTAGCTTTACTCTTGGCGCAGGACGATTAGTGTACGGTCGTGGAGAGCAGAGCCTGAATGGAACTAGTTATGTGACAGAAAGCAGCAGCGGTGAGGCCTTGTTTATGAACTTTGGCATACCTTTTATTGGAGGTGAGTTATTATTGGGATACCGCCAAAATAACATTGAATATAAACTTTTTCAAAACCGTATTGCAGGAAAGTCAGTAATACTGGAGGATTCAGTAATATTACTCTCAAGTCAGCTTAATGCCGGTTTCGGATTTCTATTTTGATTATTTTACAGCTTAACAACTAGCAGAAAGGTTTTCTGCAAACATAAAATGACTTAGAACTTTCAGCTAAGATTATTGAGGATTGATAAAAACTTGATGTCAATTTCTATAGCTATAAAATCCTGTCATTTGATACATGTACGGAATAATTCATTTTTAATCGTATATGTCTGATTTTAATTCACATTTTATGCTGCGGGCCCTGCAGCTTGGTAAACAGGTACAAAATAAAACCGGAGACAATCCCTGGGTTGGTTGTGTGATTGTGAATGACGGGCAAGTACTGGGAGAAGGTTATACTCATGCTGTTGGAGGTCCGCACGCGGAAGCTGATGCGATTCAGCATGCGGAAGCTCAGGGACATTCTCTGGCCGGTTCAACACTTTACTGTACTGTAGAACCCTGTTCTTTCAGCGGTAGAACTCCATCATGTGCCAAAACTATAGTTGAAAAAAAAGTTTCACATGTCGTACTGGCAATTAGAGATCCGCATCCTCAAGTAAATGGTGAAGGAATACGGATCCTCAAAGCAGGAGGAATCAGGGTAACAGAAGGAATCGAAGAATTAGCGGTCCGCCGCTCGCTCGAAACCTGGTTGAAAGTATACGAATGAATAAAAACCGAGAATATCCAGAGCGTCCTTTTGTTGGAGTAGGTGTAGTAGTTTTACGCAGAGATGAGGTGTTACTGGTTCAGCGCGGTAAAGCTCCCAACAAAGGTCAATGGAGCATACCAGGTGGGAAACAGTTGCTTGGCGAAACTGTTATGGAAGCTGTTCACAGGGAGTTACTGGAAGAAACAGGTGTCATAATTGAACAACCTGCTTTACTTGATGTGGTTGATATTATAGTGCCGGATGGAATTGGTAAAATACAGTACCACTACACACTTGTAGATTATCAGGCAAAATGGCTTTCTGGAGAGTGCCGCTCAGGCGATGACGCTGATGCTGTAAAGTGGTTCACCTTTGAGGAACTGAACTCACTTGAATTACTTGAAATAACCCGAATAGTTATCCTCAAAGCATTCCGTAATTCAGTAACATAATAAGTTTAGTGTTTAACCAAATTACCACCCTCAGGTAGTTTCAAATTGATCACTCACTTAAACATCCAGTTATGTTATTTATTACGTTTCCTGAATCCTTCATCTTCCCAGGTAAGAAAACGTTTTCCTATTACATCACCAGTATCTTGAACAGAGATGAACGCGTCAGGATCGGTATTAAATAAATATTCCTTGAGACGCCCCAGTTCCAAAAGGTTTATAACTGTATAAATAACTCGTTTTTCCTCTTTTGCGTAACCTCCGGAGGCATGAAAATAAGTGAAACCGCGATCGAGCTTTTTTAACACGTTTTCCGCAACTTCTTCAGGCTTGCTTGAGATGATGAAAACTGATTTACGCTGAGAGAAACCGATCTGTCCTTTTTGCATACTCCAACTAAATACATACATAAATATGCCGGTATAGAGTGCAGTTTCAAGGTCATAAAGATAGGCATTGCTGGAAATAACTACGAAGTTTACCATATTAAATACTGTACCAATAGGAATTGCCAGACGTTTTTTAGTCACAGTTCCGATAATATCAAGACCTCCAACAGAACCTCCTAGATTCAGATAAAAACCTGTAGTAAAACCGGCAATAACTCCCCCAAATATTGCTGCCAACATGGGGTCCTTGATAGAGATCAGTATCCCCTCTGTCAACCCCAGACTTCCTGTGTAAAGCCCCATTCCTATCAATGAAGTCATAATGAATTTCAACGAAAATTCACGGTAACCAATGATAAATATAGGAATATTCATCAAGGCATACAGCAAACTGAAAGGGATAAATTCTTTAATGGAGTCATGAAACAACAAACCTAAACCAGTTAATCCTCCTGCAAAAAAATGGTGAGGAATTAGAATTCCATTAACCACACTGCTGAAAGTAAAACAGCCTAATGCCAGTACTGCTAGCATCCGCCAATACTTCCAGGTAAATAATCCCTGTTTAAATTCTTTGAAATCTACCTTAAACTGATTCATAATTTTTCTAACTGATTAAGCTGATAAAAAAGCAAAAAAAAACGGGATGACCGCTTGTGCAGACATCCCGTCAGGATAATGTTTATTCTAAAATGAATTATGCAGCAGTTGACACACTTACCGCACAAGGACCTTTTTGTCCTTCTCCAACTTCGAATTCCACGTTTTCGCCTTCTCTGAGATATCCCCCGCGGACCTCAGAATGGTGAACGAATAAATCTTTTCCGGTTTCTTGCTCAATGAATCCGTAACCTTTACGTTCGTTAAACCATTTTACTTTGCCTGTTGCCATTGTGACCTTATATATTAATTAACAAATCTCTTCTACATGAAGAGGTAATCCTTGTATTCTGACAGGAAAAAAGATAAAAGCAAGAAAAAAAATTACTTTTCTTTAATAAAATATTTTACCTACTATTAATCTGGCACATTTTCTGAAACAATATCATCTTCCAAAGTTTCAACGAGACCAGCATAAATTCCGTTTTGCCCCATCAAATCAATGTGCGATCCTCGTTCCACAACTTTACCTGCATCCATCACCAGGATCAAATCTGAATTACGGATAGTACTCAGTCTATGTGCGATGGCAATCACAGTTTTATCATGAAAGATACGCTCTATGGCTTTCTGTATCAGATTTTCTGTCACAGAATCGACTGAACTGGTAGCTTCATCCAAGACAATCAAATCACTTTCTCCGGCCAGAGCTCGGGCAAAAACGATTAAACGACCCTCGCCCTCAGAAAGATTTTTTCCACCTTCAAGCAATTTTGACTCATATTGCTCCGGCATATCTTTGATAAATTCATTTGCATACACATATTCCGCGGCTTGTTTAATCTTTTCTGCCGATATTTCCTCTCGGTTCAACGCGATATTGAAAGCGATACTTTCCTCGAACAGGTAGGATTCCTGTTGCATCAAGGCAATCATCTTCAGTAAATGATCCCTTGAAATTGAACTCAGTTCCACACCGTTAATTTTTATTGATCCTTGATAACGTGTGTAGGTTCTGGTCAAAATTCGGACTATGGTTGATTTTCCAGAACCAGTCGCTCCGACGATTGCAACTCTGTCACCTTTGCAAACTGTAAAAGAAATGCCCTGCAAAACCCACGGATCATCTTCGGTGTAACGGAAATGAACATTTTCAAAAATCAATTCTTCAAAATCCTGAAAACGTTTCTCCAGTTCTTCAGTTGTGTATTTTGCTGAACTCAGTTCTGCATCTTGCTCTTCCGGAATTTCACGAAACATTTTATCTATATTTTCGAGTGATGAAAGTGAACGCTGGAAAACCGATATTTGTTGAGTAAATTCGCGTATCGGCACAAAAATCCGATTCAGTGTGTTGATGAAACCAACCAAGAGTCCGATTGAAACTATCCCGGCCAAAATTTGCTGTGAACCATACCAAATCATTAATCCCAGTGCGATTGAAGTTATACCTTCAATTACAGAATATAAAGCCGCGTCATAAAAGTTAGAATGAGTCTGAGCTTTAAAAAAATGTTTTGTTTTTTCTTCAAAATTCTTTTGTACTTTTGCCTCAGACGCATACAACTGAATTGTTTTTACTCCATTCAGACATTCCTGTAAATAGCCTGTAGATTCTGCAAGTGCCTCGCGGGTAAGATTGTAATAATGCCTTAAACGTGTCCTTAAAAAGTTACTGACAAAATATATCGGCGGCAGGATCAGCAACACAACAAGTGTGAGCTTCCAGCTCAGTGTTATCAGTAAAACAAGCAGAGCAATTGTTTTCAGGAAATCTGTAAAAATAGAAAGCACGCCTATGGCCAGCGAATCGTTGAGTGCTTCCATGTCAGAAGTGAGGCGTGTCAAGACTACACCAATCGGCCGCTGATCAAAGAATGAACGTGGCATTGAGAGGATGTGCGCATAGAGATCGCTCCGCATTGCGCTAATGGCCAACTGTCCGATTTTTTGGAGGGTAAAAGTATAAATCGAATCTGAAAAATAACCAACTGCAACTGTTAACGCCATGATAGCCGCCATCTGAAACAATCCGTCCAGATCTCCAGGGATAACATGATCATCAATAATTCTGATGATCAACCATGGCAGCAGTAAGGTTGCTCCAACTGAAAAAGGAACTGTGGCTAATCCTAGAGCCAAACTTTTCCAGTGTGGACGTACGTAAACGAGAAAGCGCTGAAATAATTCCCAGTCGTTGACTTCTTTGTTCAAAGTTAAAACAGATTCAAGGTTTGAGTTTAAACAGATTCAAGGTTCGAGCAATGACAGTATCGACCCGTATTACATGAGTTGTCTGACAGAAGCTAACTGAACACATGTTACAAAGATCTGCATTGCCTGATCTAAATCCTCCACACTCGGAAAAGTTGGAGCCAGCCTGATGTTCTCGTCTTCAGGATCCTGACCGTAGGGAAATGTAGCACCTGCCGGAGTTAGCTTCACACCGGCTTCTGCAGAGAGGCGAATTATTTCCTTTGCCAGTCCTGGATTAGAGTCAAACGAAACAAAATATCCACCTTCTGGTTTACACCAGCTTCCCATAGCTTTTCCGGCGAGTCCGCTTTCAAGATGTTTTTGTACCATCTCAAATTTGGGTCTTAATATTTCTGCGTGTTTTTGCATGTGTAAGCGCACATCTTCAATATTTTTAAGAAAGAGGAGATGTCGCTGTTGATTGAGTTTATTTGGACCAATGCTCATCACAGCAAGTCGTTTACGAAAATGCTCCAAATTTTTTCCGGATGCACCTAAAAATGAAATTCCACCACCTGCAATTGTTATCTTTGAAGTGGATGCGGTTAAAATTAAATTATCTTCGGTTCCATATTTCCGGCAGTAATCCATCACATTTGCCAATTCCTGAGGATTTTCCTGCAGGTCATGCACTCCGTATGCATTGTCCCACATCACCCGAAAATTCGGACCAGCGATTTTTCCAAGTGCGGCAATCCGCTCTACTACTTTGTCTGCATAAACACAGCCGGTAGGATTGGAGTATTTTGGCACACACCACATACCTTTTATTTGAGGATCATTGCTCAGCAATTCCTCAACTTTGTCCATGTCCGGCCCATCAGCGAGCATGTTCACATTGATCAAACGGATACCGAGTTCCTCGCAGATGGTAAAATGGCGATCGTAACCTGGAACAATTGCTAGAAATTTCACTTCACTTTCTTTTGCCCACGCAGTTTCTGCTCCCTGCGAACCGTGGTAATATGCATGCAGCATATAAAGATACATTAGTGACAAACTGCTGTGATCGCCACAAATCACCTCTGATTCCGGCAGCCCAAGCATTTCACCGCCAAGTTTTCGTGCTGCCGGAATTCCATCAAGTCCACCGTAATTTCTGAGGTCAGTTCCGTTCTCCAAAATCATTTTATTTTTAGGCAGACCCTCCAATGCGTCAGACAGATCAAGCTGAGCATTTCCGGGTTTACCTCTCGTAAGATCCAGCTTCAAATCTGCATCCTTAAATTGTTGATATTTGGCTGCAATTTTTTCTTCCCAGGACTTCAGTTCTTCCTGGCTGGCGTTTTCAAGATTCATCATATTTTTTCTTCAGGTTAAATTCAGCCATTTTATTATCTAACTCAGCTCTCCAAGTGTCAAACCTGAATCTGCTGTAGTTTCAAGTCATTTGCTTTTAGTGATATTTTACTCAGCTTTACTTGACCATTCGCTGATTTGTCTGCACAAAGGGCCGCCTTCGCCCAGAAAATCATGAATAATATCGAAATGATTTTTACGCTGAATTGAAATATATTTAGCGGGAACTCCTTGTTTTTGCAGAAAAGCGCAGTAGTCCTGCGATTGACGATGAAACTCCCGTGATTCATCTGCACCAACCGCAAGTAAAACAGGCGGTGCAGATGTAGGTTTTAGCAGGAGAGGACTGTTAAGTAGGACAAGTTCAGGGCTGAGCTGCAGTTTTGGCTGAAGCCAGGAAAACTGGAACGGTCCCAGGTCGAACAGTCCGCTGATGGGAAGCATGCCTTTGATAATATCCGCATCCAGTCCGTATTCTTTTTCCCATTTTGTACTAAGTAACATCCCAGTCAAATGCCCTCCGGCAGAATGTCCGGAAACCGTAATCCGCTCCGGATTCCCACCAAAGCTCTCTGCATTGCGGTAAGTCCAGGCTACCGCGGCACGTGCCTGTCGGACAATTTCAGCAAGTGTGACTTTCGGACAAAGTGCGTAGTTGACGAGTACTGCTGTAATTCCATTTCGTACCAGTCCTTCTGCGACAAAAGAAAAATCACTGCTGGACAGAGAGTGCCAGTAACCGCCGTGGAAAAAAATATGTATTGGACTGGAGGGATTTTCAGCAGAAAAAATATCAAGAGTTTCCTCTGCAGTAGGACCATATGCAACTCCGGGTAGGTTTGCATATTCTCCGGACACCCTTGCACTTTCAGTTAAATAGCTTTGAATAAGTTCGTCGGTATTCTCCACACTGAAACGCGGATTGTATTCCTGATCGATTTCCTGTTGAGTGCTAAAAGTATGGTAAAGCATTTTCGTGTCTATCTGCAGATGTTATGATCTGTCTTATTTTTTTAATTAAAAGCTGATACTTGTGCTGATTTATTAAAAAATGTTAAAACTATCTGATTAGGACTGAGTCACTTAAAGTTTTTCCACTTCACGTTTTATATATAAAGGATTCACCGGTGCATCCGGATCAAAGGCGGAAGAGAGCATTTTTTTTGCTCCAAGACGATCTAAAAGCAGGGCATCTGCAACAGGATAATCCAAAGGCAGATGTACCAATTTTTCAAAGAGCGTTTCCGGTTTCCGTCTTTCCGGACTTACCCGATAAAGGACGACCGGAACGTTTTCATTGCTTTCAATAAATTTTTCAAGACTGGTCAATTGAATTTGCGTCTGTGCAACAGGTTGATCTTCTACAATGCGGAATGTTTCGTGAAAAATTTCTCTTCTGGTGCAGTTCAAGAGAACATGAAAATCATTCTTCAACTGCGAGATTTGTCCTGCGAGCAATTCGAGTGACGTCACTGGAACAATCGGTTTTTTGTTAACCTGAGCGAAAGTTTTAACGACTGCCATACCAATCCTGACCCCAGTATAAGAACCGGGACCGCAGTTGATGACATAAGCATCTACTTCTGCTAATTTTAACTCAGTATTTTTCAGTAGCTCATCAAGAACTTCAAAAATAATTTTTGAATTTTTCCGCTTGCACAAGGAATAATAATTTGCCAGAGGCACCCCGTTACGTGTCAGGCACAGCCCCAAATGCTCAAAAGAAGTATCCACAGAAAGCCGAATCATGCTCCAGACCTGCTCAAAGAGTTTGCAGTTTTATGCAGAGATGAATTCTCTTGTTCCAAAGTCTTAAAAAGTATGTCAAAATCACCAGATTCACTTTCCAAACTGAGCCGCCTTTGATGTTCAGAAACGGTTTCGAAACCAAGGTTGAGTACAGGTTCGTCACTCAGATAATTTAAAAGAAATTGCGGCCACTCCACCAAAGTGACTCCTTCATCGGTTATCAGATCTTCACGGTCAAAATCATCGAGTTCTTCCGGAGCATTCAGGCGGTAGAGGTCAACATGAAAAACAGGCCAATCGCCTGGATAAATGTTGACCAAAGTATAAGTTGGAGAAGTGACTATTTCAGGGAGCACTCCCAGACCGGCACAAAGACTTTTTGCAAAGGTGGTTTTTCCAGCACCCATACTGCCCCAAAATAAAAGTATTGCTCCAGGAAACAAATTAGCTGCCAATTTTCGGGCGACTGCATCTGTATTTTCCAACGAAGATAAGTCAAGTATTAGTTTACGCATCAAACTGTCATGAAACCGAGGGTGCTTTTAAAATGTGATAATGTAGGCTACTCCACCAGTTCAGCTTCCGGAAATTCTGTTGAAGAAAAATGGGATATCCTGAAACTGAGTTTGGAATTACGTGCTGGAGACAGAGCCTCTTTCCATTTTCAAAATGAGGAGCAGAAGCAAGTATTGTGGCGTTTATTTCTGCAAAAGTTCAAGCCCAAAACTGGTACTTTCATCATCTCAGCAAAGACTCACATTCATTCTGATGACAGTTTGTGGAGTGGTACAGACAAGAAAGCGTCACTGTTGGAAAACATGAATTCCAAACTTTTTGTAAAACGACCCTGGTTCGGCGGACAGCGCAAGAATCTTGAAACCCTGATGGATCGTTTAGCTTTGAACGGTAGAATTCCGTACCTCCCTGTTGGAGAAATATCAGAGGAGCAGGCTGCAAGATTTTGCGTCTTGATGCTGGTTTCTGCAAAGACAAAAGTGGTTTTGATTGACCGCCTCTTTTCACAGCTGGACCAAGTCAGTTTGCCTTTTGTGCAGGAATGGTTGGGAAGCTATGCAGGAATTATAATCCTCTTCGGAGAACATCCTGAATATTTCAATGCAGTCAAAACTCTTCAGACTGAACAACAGCTAAAAAGTAAAACTGAGTTTAATTCCGTTATCAGTTTTTCTGTAGATGGACAGGCAAAATATTTGTCGCAGAACGTTTAAAAGCTAATAATTTGTAAAACTTAAAGCAGGCAGACCATGCCGAATTTTCGCGTTTTATTTAACAATAGTTTATCAATTCATTCCAAGTCTTAAGAAATGCAGTTCAGTAAAGGTTTTATCCGTCAGGTTGTGGAAGCCACAAACCTTGTAGACTTGATTTCTGAGCATGGAATCACGCTCAAACGTGCCGGAACAAACTACAAAGGCCTTTGCCCTTTTCATGCAGAAAAAACGCCCTCATTTAATGTTAATCCTTTGCGTGGTTTTTTTCACTGTTTTGGCTGCAGCACCAGCGGCGATGCGATAAAATTTCTTACTCAATACGACCGTCTTTCTTTCATGGAAGCAGTTGAAGAACTCGCTAAACGTGCCAGTATCCCACTCGAGATTGTTGCCGGAAGTTCCAGGCCTACTAATCCTGATGAAGACAGAGGCCTGCGTTGTCTCAGGGAAGCAGCTTCTTTTTACCGCGAAAATTTGGCTGTAGATGAAGGAGCATCCGCAAAGGAATATCTCAGGGAGAGAATGGTTCCAGAAAACATGCAGGAGCATTTTCAACTCGGTGGGTCGCCTGACGAATGGCAGGGTGCGATGAACCGGCTCCAGCAAAAAAAAATAGCTGTACCGGATCTGCTAAGTACTGGATTAATCAAGGTCAGCGAAAAATCTGGAAGACATTATGATACTTTCCGGGGACGTTTGATGTTTCCTATCAGAGATACCCGCGGACGCTGCATAGGGTTTGGCGCACGTTCCATGAAGCCCGAAGATAAACCAAAGTACCTCAACAGTCCGGAAACTTCTTATTATCAGAAAAGCCAAGTACTTTACGGACTTTTCGAAGGGCTTAGCTCGATCCGGAAACTCCGCCGCTTAATTTTTGTTGAGGGATATCTGGATGTGATCCGTTTACACGAAAACGGTTTTGAAGATGCGGTTGCTCCCTGTGGAACAGCGTTGACTCAGGATCATTTGAAAATAGTCCGGCGTTACGCAGATACGGTAATTCTACTTTTTGACGGTGACACTGCCGGAAAAAACGCGGCTTTAAAGCATGCTAATCTTCTGCTGCCGCATGCTTTAGAATCCTTTATCGTTACTCTTCCTGAAGGGGATGATCCTGATACTTTTTTGTTGAAACATGGAAAAGCCCGTTTTGAAGAATTGCTGGAACAAAAAGTTCCTGCACTGGATTATCTGGTTCAGCAGACCATCAAAAAATATCCGGACAGTATTCAGGGCAGAATGCAGGGACTGGAAGAACTGCTACCTGCTTTAAACGAAATAAATGACCCAAAACGCCGACAACTATCTTTACTGGCAATTGGTGAAAGAATGAAAATTCCTGCTGAAATTCTGGCAAGGGAATTAAAAAGAAAAACAAACAAATACTTGTCTAATAAAGATAACAATGCTACTCTTCAACGTTTACCAACTAGTTCAAAAGTTTCACAGGATGAACAATGGTTGTTACAGTCATTGTTGCGTAAAGGAAAATTGTGGCCTCTTGTTAGAGAACATCTAGATCCGCAAGAGTTTCAGACTCCACAATTTCACCAGCTTTATGCAAAACTACTGCAGTTACCTGATGCAGCGTTTCAAGCTTTCGATCCACTTAAACTAGAACTCTCTGATCCAGAATTATTTCAGTCTGTAATGTTACTACTGACAGAAGAAATTCCGAGTCACGACTTTGGTTTATCACTGAGACGCATAAAAGAACGTAACCTGGACAACAACTTCCAGCAATGGTTGCTGAACAGTACGAGCAATGAGGATCGAGCACAAGCGGGTTTAAAAAGAAGAAAAGAAGAAGAGAAATTAAAGAACATAAAACAAATTTTTGACAACATTTTGACTCTTTAACTTCAGCAAAAGCTATATGAGCAAAGCAAATAAAAGTGAAACCGTCCTTTCTCCATTAGAAGAAAAACTTGTCAAAGAGTTAGTCACAGAAGGACGCGAAAAAGGATTCGTCACTATAGACGAAATCAATGAAAATCTTGGAGATGAAACTCCATCACCAGAACAATTGGAAAAAATATTTGATATTTTTTCTGAAATGGATATTGAAGTTGTTGATTCTGAGAAGAAGTCAGAACTCGGTGAAGATAATACAAATTCCCGTCCAGAAATTGATATAGATGAAAGGGGACTGGATCTTAACCCTGGAGTTGACAATTCCACAGATGATCCAGTACGGATGTATTTGCGAGAGATGGGTAGTATCCAGTTGTTGACTCGTGACGGTGAAGTAGAAGTTGCCAAAAAAATTGAAAGCGGCAACCTCGAGTTAATTGAAATATTCTCTGATTCAAATCTGATTTTACTGTACCTGCAAAATCTTGCCAGACATCTCAAAAATCAAAAAATTAAAGCTCGACACGTTGTTTCCGGATTGGATGAAGATGACAATGTTATTGAAGATGAAGACAAAGCGACCAATCAGGTGATTGCCCAACTAGATGAAGTTTGGAAACACTATGCTACAGTGAAAAAAATCCGTGCTCTTGAGGCAAGCAGAAAATTAAAACCCGCTGAAGTGAAGCGTCTGGAAAAAAACGAAACTGGCTATAAAGATGCTATCCGTAACATAAATTTCAACTCCCGCCAAATTGAGCTGATGTGTGATGAGTTGTTCAATCACAAGGAAAAAATCGATCTTACTTTCCGTAAAATGGATTCCAATACAAAATGTTTGAACATGTCAGCCGAAGAAACGGATGAGATTTTCAAAAAACTGCGGGCTGCGTCGAATAAAAAAGAGAAAGAAATAATCAGTAAAGATATTGCGGCTAAAACAGGTCACCGCATGAGCATTGCGAACCGCTTCTACGAAAAGATAGAACTGAATCGTAAAAGTGTCGCGACAATGATTGAATGGACTACTCTATCTCTGGAGGAATTCGAAGCCGAAGTTAAAAATCTTAAACATGTTGAACGCAGAGTTAAGTCTGCAAAGAGTCAACTAGTAGAGGCAAATTTACGTTTGGTGATCAGTATTGCGAAAAAATACACAAACCGCGGATTACAATTTCTGGATCTGATTCAGGAAGGCAATATTGGTTTGATGAAAGCAGTAGACAAATTTGAATATCGTCGGGGTTACAAATTTTCAACTTATGCGACATGGTGGATACGTCAATCAATTACACGAGCAATTGCGGATCAGGCACGAACCATAAGGATACCTGTGCACATGATTGAAACAATCAATAAGCTTTCCAGAATTTCCCGCGCAAAAGTTCAGGAACTAGGACGTGAACCGACCGCAGATGAGTTGTCCGAAGATCTGGGAATGCCGCTTTACAAAGTACGCAAGGTGTTGAAAATCGCCAAGGAACCAATCTCTCTTGACACACCGATTGGTGACGATGAAGATTCGCAGCTTAAGGATTTTATTGCGGACGAACACGCAACCGATCCAGGAGAAGCAACCGTTTCTTCAAACATGGGTGAAAAAACAAGGGACGCCTTGAAAACTCTCACAAAACGTGAAGAAAATGTATTACGTCTCCGGTTTGGTATTGACTCTGCAAAGGATCATACTCTGGAGGAAGTTGGTCAGGATTTTGAGGTAACACGGGAACGTATTCGTCAGATTGAAGCAAAAGCACTTAGAAAATTACGACACCCTACTCGTTCAAAATTACTCAAATCATTCTACGAATAAAGTATAAATCCGGTTTGAGCTTCAAGTACAGGCAGATGATTTCCTGAACTTGCTGCTTTAACCTCGAACCATGAAACTGGTCTTGCCTGTATGAGGTTTCTCCGGAATTTGTTTGTTCTGCTGACCTTCAGCATCTTGACTGCTGTCAGCGCACCGGCACAAACGACCGAGCCTTCCAGTCCTGTCTTAATTAAAAATGTTGAGTTGCTGCGTCGCGGCAAGCAAATCAGCGTACGTCTACTCACCAGCAAAGCTCCCGATTACGAAATAACTGAGAACCTTTCCGCCCGAACTCTGGTCTTAAAGTTCAAAAACGCACGTGCTGATTTTGCAGACGGGCGTCTGGAGCGTCTTTTTAATGACTCCCAACTGGCAGGAATCCGTTTTTCAGCAATTGACGGTGACAGTTGGGCACAGTTCAAATTACTGCAAAAAGATTTAAGTTATTCCGTCAGTTCTCTTGGAAAGCAGCCTGGACTGCAAATTGATTTTCGCCCCACATTCCAACTTCAACCTTTACCTGATCCTCCGGAAGATGCAGTGTATGAGCTTGCAGCAGTTGATTTTGAAGCCGGCAACGCAAATTTCACCCGTTTAACTTTCAGTTTCAGCAAACCGACCCGAATGTCAACAGCGGGATCTGTTCCAGAAGATAAACAACCGCCACGGATTTTTTTACTGGAAGACAGCCAACAGACTCGGCTGACAATCCGACTGCCTAATACTTTAGCTAAAAAAGAGCTGGAAAAACTTGAATATGCAGGATCCCGTTTAGAACTGGCAGGAATCACTTCAAGTGTAAACCAAACCTTTATTGAATTAAAACTAAAAGCAACCGCAGTGAGTGTGGAGCGGCATTTTGTGTCAAGTCCACTGCAATGGAAGCTAGACATTCACGGAACGCCATACAAGAAAAATACTGCCGATGTAGTAACAGAAGGTGAAAAACTGAGCCCGGAAGAAATAGCGTTGCTTAAAGCTGAAAAAAGAGCACGCCAGATTAGAAGTTCTAAAATCAATCCCATTCTTCAACTTGGTGAAAACGCTTTTCGTACTAGAAATTATGATGTAGCAGTGAAACATTTCAGGGAAGCTTATGCTCTTGGCAAGTCTCACACACAGGAAGAGTTTGGTGATCCACTTCATCCTTTAGCCGCAAGAGCGCTTTTCCGGATCGGAGACACGATATACACGATGCTTGAACGCCGCATCGGCGATAATTATCACCAGGCAATTGACGCCTACAAAACAGCAATCCGCATCACACAAGACGCAGATATAATTGCTCAGGAGAGTGGTGAAAAGTTTGCAACGTCCTCCCTTTTGCCACACGCTAATTTCCGCATCGGACGAGCTTATCAAAAAATGAATTTTCAGCATGAGGCTGCTGTTTACTATAAAATTTTGCAGGAACGTTTCCCAAATTCAATACAGGCCAACGATGCAAATTTTTGGAGGGGTATGAGCCGTATTGAGCAAAGACAGTGGGAAAACAGCATTACTAATTTTAAAGAATATTTACGTTCCACACCTCAACCAAAATATTTTGCAGTTACACATTATAAGATGGCACAGGCTTATTATCAGTTGGAGCGTTACATCACTGCGAGGGAATTTTTTGATATAGCACGTAATGCGGACAAGGAATATGTCAAAGATGACCCAGCACTTTTATTCCACATGGGAGAGACTTATTATGAAAATGCGGATTATGTAACCGCACGTGAAATTTTCAGGATCCTCTTGCAAAAGTATCCAAAAGCGGATTTTTCAAAATTGGTCGCGTTGCGTTTAGGTGATTTCCTACGTGACGAAGGCAAAGAAGAAGAAGCGATTCAGGCCTACAAAAAAGCAATCAGCAGTTACACCAGAGAGATTGCTTTGTTGGGTAAATTGCGTATTGCGAATATTCAGGCAAAACGTCCGCATACTGATGAGTACCTTGAAGCAATCAAGGTTTATGATGAAATACCCAGACTCTATCCTGATACTCCACAGGCAGAAGAAGCAATGCTCAGGAAAGGTTTGACACTTACACTTTATGGCTCATACTCGCGTGCCATAAAATCTCTGGAAAATTTCATGGAGAAGTATCCTCAAAATGTATATGTACGCAGAAATGTAATTCAGGAAAACATTGACGAAAATCTTAAAGGACTGATCGACCGCTATTTTCGTGAGGATGATACGCTTGCTCTGGTAACTGCTTATAGTGATTATAAAGATAAATATCTTTTCAATTTCCGCTTTGACACAACACTTTTTCAAACTGCGGTAGCTCACCGTAAACTAAGATTTTTTGATGAGGCACTAGATATTTTACGCTTTCTCGAAACACGTTCGGGAGGAACAGTTGGTGAATTGGTTCAACTTGAAAAAACGCGTGCTCTGCTCGAAAAAGAAGATCTTACAGAAGCGAGAAATACTATTGCCAGATTTCTAAAAGAGTATCCGGAAAGTCCTTATGACTCAGAGGCACGACAATTACTGGCACGTATTTACAGACAGCAAAAATCCTACCCAAGAGCATTACTTGTTTACAAACAAACCCTACAGAAATATGATCAAAACAAGAAACCGCTGTTAGCGGAAATAGTTCCTGAACTCTATTATGATTTAGCTGAATTGCAGGAGGAAACAGGTAATTTTGTCGAAGCAGGCGAGGCTTTTCAAGAGACGATTTCAAGCTACAATCATCCGCTTGATCATCAGGACACACCTGAATATATTATCAAAAGCCATTTCCTGTCCGCAGATATGCACAACAAAGCGCAAAATGATGAGACTGCGATTAAGAGTTATCAACGTGCAATTTCACTTTATGCGGACAAAACGAACAAGAAAATAATTGAACGCGTTTTTTGGGCACGATATCAAATCGGAGCTATTTACACTCGGCAGGATAAAGACCAGGAGGCGTTAATAATTTTCAAACAACTGATGGATGAAAAGGCAGGTGAAGGTCAGCTTTGGAAAAAACTTGCCACAGAAAATCACCGGGCAATTTCCAGGAAATTAGCTTACGATGAATATCTCAAAGAGTGATAGTAGTATGTCTTCGATTTGAATAGAATCCTTTGATCCGGCATAGCCGATTATGTGATGAGTAGAATCTCTTAAAGTTCCAGAGTTTTACCATGTGTTTCAACACTCCGTACTAGCATTAATTTAAGGCCTACTCTTTTAAATTAAGGTAATTCCAATAATAGTTTATGTCCTTCTTCAGACTCACCTTTAAGTGCGTGTCGCTGAATTGCCTGAAATGCTTCATGCTCACTCATGTGCTGTGCCTCAGCTACACGGTTACTTTCAGGTATTAATGTGTAACCGGAATTTTTATTCCTTACACTTGCTATTAAATATCGTAATTCATATTTTTGCGAAATTTTTCTTTCCCATTTTCTTACCTTTTTCATTAATTTTCTTCATTAATTTTACAGAGCTTGTGTTGAAAAATTAATTTTAAGATTTCGCAAAAGTTTTAAATTT
>JAPKDT010000011.1 GCA_028822475.1 SAR324 cluster bacterium | reverse complement strand
CCGGTATAGAAGTTAAATGTCCTATTACATAATTCGCAGGCAAATTCCAGGGGACATTGTTCAGGTCCAGAATCTGATCTACTTCAGGATACTGAAAAATATCAAGACCACATTAATTTTCAACTTTTAAAGGACCACAACCTATATCAAGAATTTTTTCATTGCTGGTTCAGCAGAACATTTTCAAACTACGCTGAAACTTGCGGTTTATGCTGAGACTGAACCATTCGTCTGATCCTGAAACTGCATTTCATACAACTGCTGGTAACGTCCTTCTTTTAAAAGAAGTTCATCGTGAGTGCCTTGTTCAACAATCTGCCCGTTCTCCATCACACAAATCCGGTTTGCGTTACGGATTGTCGAAAGCCGGTGCGCTATCACGATCGTGGTGCGGTTTTCCATTAAATGCTCAATTGCCTGCTGCACTTCAATTTCTGATTCTGAATCAAGTGCAGAGGTGGCTTCATCCAAAATAAGAATCGGCGCGTCTTTAACCAAAGCACGTGCAATAGAAATTCGCTGCCTTTGTCCTCCGGAAAGTCGCCCACCTTTTTCGCCTATCACTGTCTCGTAACCTTCAGGCTGCTCTGTAATGAATAAATGCGCGTTTGCCGCCCGTGCTGCTGCATACATCCTTTCTTTTGAGCAATCCGGCTGCCCATAAGTAATATTACTGGCAATGGTATCGTTAAACAGGATGGTATCCTGAGTCACAATCGCAATCAATTTACGCAGTGAAATCAAATCCAGATCACGTAAATCATGACCGTCTATGCAGACTTCTCCTCTGGTGATGTCGTAAAACCGCGGGATTAAATTTGCAACAGTAGTTTTACCTGAACCACTGCTGCCGACCAGTGCCACTGCTTCACCTTTCTTCACAATGAGCTTAAAATCCCTGACTGCCGGCACGTCATGTTCAGGATAATGAAAGGCCTTTATATTGAGGTTTATTTCCTGTTTAAAGTGGGTTATTTTTTTGGCATTTGGTGAGGTGACAATTTCATCTTCAACATCCAGAATGTCAAATACTCTACGTACTGCAGCAAAACCTTCCTGCAGTTTTAAATTGAAACCGTTCAGCTTTTTTACCGGTTCATTCAGCATAAAAAAACTGATTACAAACGACGTAAAATCACCCGGAGTGATTTGATCGTTGATGATCAGATAACCACCATAAGCCACAATCGCTGCTCCTGCGGCGGCACCGATTATTTCGATGATCGGATAAGAGTAAGAATCTATCATAACGGAGCGCATCTGATTCTGATAAAGATCATCGTTGGACGCTTTGAAACGTTTGCTTTCGTACTTTTCCATTCCAAAAGCTTTGACCACACGTACACCGGAAATTGTCTCCACCAGTAAACTGCTTAATCCGCCAAAACTGATTTGCCTCTTACTAACCGCGATCTTGTTGCGCTGGCCAAAAATCTGGATAAAAAAGACTGCGATCGGAATCAGAATCAACGTCACAAATGCTAACTGCCAGCTGCGGTAAAACATGATGCCTAGCAAAAGAAAAAATTGCGGAATGTCACGGAAAGGTCCAGTGACTCCAACCTGCAGCATGTTTTGGAAAACTTGTAGATCGTTGGTGAAACGGGAAATAAGATCGCCGGTTTTGGAACGTGTAAAAAAGGTAAGAGAAAGATTAACGAGGTGGTCAAAAAGCTGCTGTCTCAGTTTTACAATAAGGCTCTGGACAAGATGCCCTACACTGTAGTTGTGACCAAAAAAAAACAAACCCTTGATCGCAAAAACACTCATCAATCCGAGGCCGACCAGAAAATACTGTTTGAGTTCGGGATTATCACCATAAGCAATCGCGTCGACAATATCTTTGGCATAATAGGCAGGAGCGGCAGTGAAAATATTGTAACCTGCCATACAGAAAATGCTGAAAATAACCCAGCCTTTGAGCGGAGCAATAAGGTCAAAAAGCCGCCTTGCAATGTGACGTGATTGTACTTCCTTCATAGCAAATTAACTTTTTTTAGAGTTTTTTGACACAGACATTAAACTTGTATTTTGTCTGTCATCTCCCAGGTTGTTCCTTCCGCTGAGTCTTTGAAAACAATACCTATATCTTCCAGACGTTCACGGATCAGATCAGCACTTTCAAAATCTTTATTTTTGCGGAAGTTAGTGCGCAGTTCAAGTAGAATATCCATCACATCATTCAGGCGTAGATCACTCTTTACATCATCAAGTGTCTCCGGAATTATCCCAAGAACATCTCCGCCTAAAGTAGAAAACAAATATTCTGCATCAGCAACTGCTTCCGGGTCAGGGCGTTTTTCTGCCAGCAAATTATTTGCTTCACGGCTTAAATCAAACAGCACAGCAAAAGCCTGTGGAGTTGAAAAATCATCGTCCATCGCTTCACAAAAACGTCTGCGATATTCTTCAAAATGTTTTCCAGAAACTTTCACTCCTGCACTTTTGCATTTGCGAAGATTGCGGACAGTTTGATGCAGACGCTTCAACGAAGCCCCAGCAGCAACTAAGGCGTTTTCACTGAAATCCACGACAGAACGATAATGACTCGCGGCAATAAAATAACGAACCATTAACGGATCATATCTTTCAAATAATTCCAGCAGTGTTACAAAATTTCCACTGGACTTACTCATTTTTTGGCCTTCAATGGTCAGCATATTTGAATGCATCCAGTTACGCGCAAACGGTTTTGAAAGTCCTCTGGCCTGTGCAATTTCGCATTCATGATGTGGAAATTTTAAATCCATTCCTCCACCGTGAATGTCAAATTCCTCACCCAGATAGCGGGTACTCATTACCACACATTCTGTATGCCAGCCGGGATATCCCCATCCACTGTAAGGGTCTCGCCAGCGCATCAGATGCCCGCTTTCCGCACGTTTCCAAAGGGCAAAATCTCCAGGATGACGCTTTTCAGTTCGTATTTCTACGCGAGCTCCGCCCTGCATCTCTTCAACTATCCGATTAGAAAGTTCACCGTATTTTGGATCTTTACTAATTTCAAAATAAACTGAACCGTTGGATTCATAAGCCAGGTCCTGTTCAATCAATTTTTCGATTGCCTCCAATTGTTCCGGAATATGCCCCGTCGCCCGTGGACTGATATCCGGGCGAATCACACCCAGCCTGTCCATCACTTCAAAATGTCTGCGCGCATAATTTTCCGCGACGGCCATCGGTTCCTGCTCCAGTTCACGGGCACGTTTAAGCAGTTTGTCTTCTCCTTCATCGTCATCACCCAACAGGTGCCCTACATCTGTAATGTTTTGCACATAAAAGGTTTTTAATCCGCAATAACGCAGATAACGGACAATTATATCAAAACTAACATAGGTTTTAGCGTGTCCGAGATGACTGTCACTGTAGACAGTAGGACCGCAAACATAGAGTGAGGTCCGGCCTTCATGAACCGGTTTGAAAGGTTCTTTTTGACCAGCAAGCGTGTTGTAAATTTGAAGAGGCATATTTCCTAGTTCATCACTCACCTACATTCCAAACCAGTATTTTAGACAATCCGGAACTTTCTGCTTCATCTTGTGCAAAACGTGGTTCCTGAGATTTTACCAGTTCGATGTAGTGGTTGATGCTGACTTCAATGCGCTCAAGGAAAGGTTGAGGATAGACGCCTAGGAAAATAGTCCAGAAGACTAGAGGAACAAGGACAATTACTTCGCGAAGTGAAAAATCTTGAAGATTTTTTACCAGATCTTTGGTTAGAGGACCGAAGATCACACGCTGCACCATCCAAAGCATATAAATCGCTGCAATCACAACACCGGCCGCAGCAATAATTCCATACCAGATGTTGACTTTGGCCGCACCTATCATCGCTAAAATTTCTCCTACAAAACCATTAAGTCCCGGCAGACCTACAGAAGCCATGGAAAAGAAAACGAGAAACACCGCAAATTTCGGCATTGTATGAGCGACTCCGCCATATTCGGAAATTTCCTGAGTGTGTGTCCGTTCGTAAATCATACCAACCGTGAGGAAGAGTGCGCCGGTAACAATCGCATGGTTTATCATTTGAATCCAGCTTCCGGAAACTCCCTGAATGTTCAGCGCAAATAATCCTAACACGATGTAACCCATATGAGCCACCGAAGAATAGGCAATCAATCGCTTAATTTGAGTCTGCACCATTGCCACCAGGCCACCGTAAATAATGCCGATTAAGGCCAACGCCATGAAGATCGGGGCTAGATCATAAACTGCCGCTGGAAAAACCGGCATCGCAAAACGTAAAAATCCATATGGTCCAAATTTCAACATCACCGCGGCCAGTTGTACAGATCCAGCAGTAGGAGCTTCATAGTGCGCATCAGGGAGCCAGGTATGCAGTGGGAAAAGTGGTATCTTTACCGCAAACGCAGCCGCAAAACCGATGAACAGCCAGATCTGCGTTTCCACAGCTATTTCCATGCCGTACCAGTCGAGAACATTGAAAGACCATGCTCCATGCAAATCGTGGTAAATGTTTGCTGTATAAAGCAACGATATGAGCATCAACAGTGAACCTAACATCGTGTAGATGAAAAATTTAATCGTGGCATAAAGCCTGTTTGTTCCTCCCCAAATTCCAATCAGTAAATACATTGGAACAAGCATCACTTCAAAAAATACATAAAACAACACCACGTCCATTGCCGCAAAACAACCGAGCATACCTATTTGAAGCAGCAGCATCTGAATTTGAAACTGCCAGTTACGTTTAGCGAGATTCCACGAACCGAGCAGAGTAAGCGGGGTGATGAAGGTGATCAGTAGAAAAAAGAAAAGATTAAGTCCATCCAAAGCCAGGAAATAATCTATGTTGAATTGAGAAATCCATGGGGAGCGCTCCACCATCTGCAAATCAGCAGTGCCTGAATCGAAATTAAACCAGAGGTGCAGACTCAGAATAAAAGTAAAAACGCTACTGACAAGTGCAGCCACTTTGGCCGGAATACCGTTCCCTTCGTCCCTGAACATTACTGCGAAGGCAATGCCAATAATTGGTGAAAAAATAATTAGCGAAAGAATTGGAAGTGCTGAAATGTCCATCAGAATTAGGTGCTAAAGTTTGAAGCGCTGCTGTTAATGAAAGCAAGTGATTTAGTATGCTCCGTGGATACGTTCCTCCCGCGGAGATTATGAACCGATAATAATCACCGGCGACAAAATAAAACTACCTATAAAACTAAGAGAATTAGCGACTTAAAGCAAGATCATTTTGAGCTATCCGAACTTTAGTTTGAGGCGCCAGATCAAACTGCAACCCCTAAACGCCCTAACAAAGGTTTCATCAACTCACCTACAGTTATATTTTCAGGAAAACTCCATTCCAGACCCAGCAACAAATCCAGTGGATGAACTACAGTCACAGTCTCATCAACGCAGCGTCCGCTGGTAAGAGCACTGATGTTAACCGTGCGGACAAGCTCCTCCTCCAGCAAATCAAGTTTTAACCACCTGCGTTTGAATTCAGCGAGATATTCAACTTGCTCAAAACTGCCAAAACAAATCAGACCGTTGATAAAACTTAAGGCAGTAAACACTAAAAAGAGGCCCGGACAAAGACGGCCTGTTTCCAGTTCATGAATTATGTTTTGCTGTGAAAGTTCGAGCTGATAATTCTGACTGATTAGCATCTCACCCTGAATAATTACTTTTTCCTGCCGAATTTTGTTTTTGTGAAGAACTTCAACGTAAAATAGAGGCGTATCTGCTGGAAATTCCGCAAAAACTTTTTCCCGAATTTTTCGATCGAACAATATACGTTGAAGAGGGTGTGCAGAATTTTGCAAAACCTTCAGCAGATAATTACGTATTACTTCGTTAAGATCGAAATAGCACAGTGATTTTTCCGGAATTATTTGACGCAGTTGATTTGCGCAAAACTGTGAAGCCCAAACTGTGAAATCACCATCGCAGACGGCGGCTGGAGAAATTTTGCGAATTGGCTCTGCAAAGTAGGGCAGCAAATTGACCAGTTTTTCTGGGATCCTGCTTTGAAAAACACGAGCATCTCTCATTTTTCCTGGAATGAGGGAGATACGTCGTTCAACTGAATCACGGGAACGATCCGCATCGGAGCGTTTTAATTCGGCAAATTCGGGAGCTTGAGGAGCAATAAGTGCTTCCAAATCAAAATGCTTACTATAATTCAAGCATCCTGACCAGGCGGAATTTGCAAAAGGAACTCCGGAAAATGCTCCTACGAAATAAGTTTCCTGGGGAGGCATACCCAGCAGTGCTAAATGATGTAATGCCAGAAACGTCGGTCCTTCGGTTGCTGTCAGGTGAGTCGCAGTTTGCAAAATTCGCGTTTTCTCCAAGCTTGCGCAATATTCCTGTGCTTGTTCTAGGCTCAAACCTGTTCTGCAAAATTCTCTCTCAAATGCTTCCAGCAGTTCTTTTTCCATGGGTGGAGATGAGGCCGGATTTTCCCAGAGAGCGTCTGCATATTCAACCAGAGGCAGTTCCCACAGCTTTCCCAAAATATCTGCTAGCACAGGACGCTTTGCATTTTGGAGCAAAGTGCGAATTGATTTTTTGTCAAGAGGCATGCGTCAAAGCTTGAATATTTTTTGTTAAATTCATAAACTCTTTAAAATTAAATTTAAGAATTAAAAAAAGGCACAAAGTCTCAAAGTTTCACACGGTAGCCCTGCACTCGGTTGCGGGGGGAAAGTAAAAATATATTTTGGATTCTACACCACTTTTAAAAATTTGCTGTCATTATGACGGTATGTCAATCCCCAAACGTGGGCATGAAACAGATGCGGGCATTGACTTGACCGCTATGTCTGTTGAACAAAAAAGACCAGACGTTTTCTTTTTTGACACCGGAATTTCCATTCACTTAAGTGACGGTTATTATGTTGAAATAGTACCACGTTCTAGCATCATAAAAACTGATTTTTTCCTGGCAAACAGTGTAGGGATCATTGATCCGGACTACCGTGGACGCATCTTCCTGCCTTTCCGTTATGTTGGTAAAGCTGACGGGATGCAGGCCGCGGAAGAACTTTTACAGCAGCGTATTGCACAAATGCTGGTACGGAAACTTGAACCCTGCCGGATTGAAGTCGTAGACTCCCTTGAAAATACCATTCGCGGAACCGGCGGTTTCGGCAGTACCGGTAGCTGAGCATCAGACGTGGCTTTAATCTTCTACTTCGCTGATCGGTTTAATCTCAACATCAAGCACTTCCCAGCCGCGCGGATTTTCTCGTAAGTTTAATGAAACCGTCACCAGCTTGCCTGTCTCTTCGTCACCAACTCGTGCACGTACCAATGAAGGATTTTCAGCATTTAACCGCAAATCCAAATGCATCTCCGGTTCTTCAATTTCTGGAGCATTTTCCAGCAGCAACTGTAAAGATGAGTGAGCGCGAATCGCCTGTTCCGCAGTTTGATAAGCCGCTGTTTTTTCAATTCCAGAACGCTGAAACAAAATTGCTACTGAAAAAAATCCAAATAAAATGATGTTGCCAAGTAAAATACGCAAGATCGTCCGCATCGCCTTTTGATCATCAAGTACAACTGTAGCCCACCATTTGTCCGCGAGACGTCTCGCGTATCCATCACGCAAAAGGACCACACCTTCCACAGGAAAAATCAGCAGCAGCAGATTCCTTTTTAAAAGTACAATCAGCGTAGGCCGCGCTGAGAAATCATCAATCTTCCGAATCGTCATACCCAGCAAAAGTTTACCAAGACTACGGCCGAAAATATCTTTAAATATTAAGACAAAAACGATGCTTCCATAAAAAGGGAGTAGATCGGATAAGTCACGTGACTGCATCACTAAATCCCAATGTTCTTTGCGGAAAATCTGCACTAGTGTGTTTGCAAGCAGCAGGGCAAAAATAGAATCGAGCAGTAGGGCAAACAGACGTTTTCCTGTGGACGAAACCTTCGGACGCGTGTCTTTAAGCGGTACCTGATTTTCTGTTTTAGTTTTTGCTACGGAACTCATAGTTTCTCAGAAATTGGCTGTAAAAATTCACGAATCACCGCAGCTACTTCTTCCGGATTATCAAGATGCAGGTGGTGATCTCCGGAAATTTTCCGGTGCTGTAAATTTTTTATGTAAGGTATTCGCTTAAGTAACAGTTCTTTCCATTGATCCTGCTTGGCGTTTTCTGCTTCAATCAGCAAAACAGGAGCAGTTATTTGCTGCAGGAAAGCACAGGCTTGTTCTTCAGTCAGATAGTGTCGTGACTTTATTTTTAGACGCGGATCACTACGCCAGGTGAAACCACCGTCTACAGGCTGTAAACCACGTGCGACCAAAGTCCTGACAGACGACTCCTCGATTCCGCCGACATGATGACGTACTTTCACTGCGGTTTCTACATCAGGATAAAGCGGAAGTTTTTTATCAGCAAGCTTCTGCCATTGTTCAGCAGATTCACGTAATATTTCAGGCATTTTTTCTGCTTTCTGCGCTAATGAACCTAAGCCTTCAATTAAGATTACGGAGCTTATTTTTTCTGGAATTGTACCAGCAAGATAAGATGCAACTCCGGCTCCCATCGAGTGTCCAAGCAGGGAAAAACGTTGCCAACCCAAAACATGCAGCACTTCCAGCACGTCCACGATTATGTCGCTGAAATGATAAGACGAGCCGGAAGACCGGTGCTCAGATAATCCATGTCCCGGCAAATCGAGTGACACCAACCGAAACTCCTTTAAATATGGAGCCAAATGATCAAAAGTTGCCGCATTATCCAGCCAACCGTGAAAAGCGAGCACGGGCATTCCTTCAGGATTTCCCCAGCATTTTGCGGATAAACACAGCGTTGAAGTCTGGATTTCCAATTCTTCCGGAGCTTCTGCAGAAGGCAGGTAAAAGTTATTGTTCATTTTTTTCATATTAAATTATTATAGCGTAAAAATTCGTTTACCGTTTTTTGGAAAGCATCTGGCTGTTCAACATGCAGCCAATGTCCACAATTTTTAAGCATCGTAATTCTGCTTTCAGGAAAATATTTTCGGATCAGCGCATGATACTCAAACTTAAGATAATCGGAATTTTCTCCACCTATAAATTGTACCGGCCCTTTAAAAACCCTTTCCAGTTCCGGATAGTTTAACAGTTCCGGCATCCCCGCGGCAATCTGCTCCAAACCGATACGCCACTGAAATTGTCCATTTTGACGAGTTAAATTAGTCATCAAAAAAGAAAGAAGGCGTTTTTCAGGAATTTTAAGTGCCAGCTTTTTTTCAATTGCACTGCGTGACATTTCCGCTGGTAAGCGGAGTTCCTGCATTGCCTCAATGAGTTTGAGCTGTTTATGCTGATGATCATAGCAGACAGGCGCGATATCCACCACAATCAACGCCGCAATCCTGTCTGGAAACTGTAACGCAAGCCGCATTGCTGTTTTTCCACCCATGCTGTGACCAAGGAGAATGACGTTTTCCAATTCGTTATCAGTAAAAAAACGGACAACATCTTCTGCCATTTCCTGGTAACTCATCGAATCCGCATGTGGTGAATCACCATGATTACGTGCATCGAGTGTCCAGACCTGAAAGTTCTGTTCAAGAGAGCCCGCGAAACTGCGCCAATTTTTCCCAGAACCGAATAATCCGTGAAGCACAACAAAGTCTACACCGTTTCCTCCAACTTTTCGGGAATAGAGTGCTGATGCCTGTGCAGAGGACTGAGAATTTTTTCTACCTGACGAATTCATTTATAAAAATTCTGCTTGGTTGAGTTGTTTTATTCCGTCACCATCAGATCATAAAATGAAAGATTGCTCAATCCAATCCGTGTACTTTTAGTGACTGTTGATACAAAATAATTCGCAGCAGACAGGACTTTCAGCCCAAACCAGGACACGCTTAAAAGTGGCATAGTTCTTCTGTTTCAGTTAAAATGCAGGCAGATAAACACAAAGCTAAAACCAACATTGAAGATTCAATATTTTGCAAAACTGATCATAGGCGCCTTGTATGCCGATCCACAATGGCTGGAGCAGGCCAAGCTACAGATGCGTGGTCAGGATTGGATCATTCAGCAACAGTCCGATGAATTCCCGTTTAACAAAACGGATTATTATGCGGATGAAATGGGCAGTGAACTGAAACGCTGTTTCTTAAGCATAGAGGGTCTGCAAAGCCTCGAGTCCGCTGTTGAATGGAAACTCAAGACCCAGGAAATTGAAAAACGCCTGAGTCTTGACGGCAAAAGAAGAATTAATCTTGATCCGGGTTATCTTGATTTTCACCGTGTAGTTTTACTTTCCGGAAAAGAAGGTCCTCAAAAAATATACCTGAGGGACGGAATTTGGGCGGATCTTGTTTTGCTCAAAGAAAGAGGAGGATATCGTGAATTAGCCTGGACCTTTCCTGATTTAAAGGACGGGCGTTACGATGATTTTTTTATGCAAGTACGTGCAGAATATAAAGCAGAAATAAAATCTCAACAAAGAGCATCATGAAGTGTAAATCCTGTCTTCCAGCAAAAAACGTCAATTATGTTGTTGGCAATCTGCAAAAATACTTTTCAGTTTTGTCAGTTTTGCAACAGCAAATTAATCATCAATGAAAAATTCTTCAGGAATTGTTGTAGTGGCCGGACCCACGGCAAGCGGTAAGAGTGATTTGGCGCTGCGTCTGGCACAGAAATTTGACGGTGAATTAATTTGCTCAGATTCTATGCAGGTTTATCGTCAGTTTGATATAGGCACAGCCAAACCAACAATATCAGAACAAAAACTGGTCCCGCACCATCAACTGGATCTGATAGATCCGGACGGAAATTATTCAGCAGGAAAATACGAACGTGATACTTCCAAGATAATTCGGCAAATTCAGCAGCGTGGGCACCTGCCTATTTTGGTCGGTGGTACGGGCTTGTATTACCGTGCGTTGATGTACGGAATCAGTAACATTCCGGAGATTCCGGAAAAAATACGGCAGGAGCTTATCAACCTGCAGAAAGAACACGGCACCTCATATTGCTGGGAACAGTTGCAAAAACATGATCCGCAAACGGCAAAGAGGCTGCATCCAAATGATACCTCGCGAATTATGCGCAGTCTGGAAGTTGTACTGGCCACCGGAACCAGCATAGTCGATTTTCAGCAACAGCAGCCGTTTGCGGAAGCACGCTATCCTGTGCTTGCAGTCGCTTATGAATGGGAACGAAGCGTGCTCTATGAGCGGATAAATCAACGTACCTGTAAAATGCTGAAATCTGGCTGGATCGAAGAAGTTGAAATGCTGTTGGAATCATATGCTCCTGATTTAAAACCTCTGCAGGCGATTGGTTATCGGGAAATTGTGGAACATCTTCAAGACAAGCTGAACTGGGAAGCGCTTGTCAAAAATATTCAGCAACGTACTCGTCAATATGCAAAAAGGCAAATGACATGGTTCAGAAGAGAAGCAAAAATCGCATGGTATCAACCCGACGATGAGGCTGCAATCTTGGACAAAATAAAAGTTTACCTTGAAAAATAGCTGCTTTATAGGAGAAAATAAGGGTGATAATTTCGCCTTCGAATTCACAAAAAAACAAAAGGAGACTACGTGAGACAATATTCGGTTGATCATCAAAATTACCACATCTTCAAAACTGAGACTGGCGCAAAAATCCAGTATGTACATTTTCAATGGGGCAAATTTGATTTCCGCATGACCTTTAACTCCGGCAGCAAAGATGCTGTCCGCAAAAATCCTAAAATGGCTTTTTCCGCAGAAAATGGCAAACAATATCTGGCAGAACTTTTTGAAGTACTTTACCAAAGTGAGTGGTTTGAATTTGTCAAACCCACTGCCCATGGTATGCAGTTGGAGGAAACATTGTGGTCAAGAAACGGTCAGGATTATTATGTGGAGTTTCCGAAAGATATCCGCAGTGTCGCACAGGTAATCTGCGCTGAAGAACTTGGACTGTCTCAGTTGGAAGCTGTTTCTGCATAATTTAAGACACTTTGCTTCAAACTAAAAAAACGTCTGCATTAAACTGTACATGTAATCAGTTGCCTAAAAGTGGTTCTTGAGCGTAGCCAAAAGAGAGTCGAAGATGAAACTATTCTAAATTTCATGTTTCTACTCCGCTCTAGCAGCGGTTGGGAATTACTCGAAATATTTGCAACACGAGATATGACCTAGTACTGGATTAATTATTTAGGAATTAACATTACATTCGAAATCAACCAAATCCGTTCTGAAAAAACTATGATGAAAGAACATTCCAAAAACGCGGAGACTGTGAAGAAGGTCCACATTCAGACTTTTGGTTGTCAAATGAATGAATATGATACCGATAAAATGCTGGAAGTATTGAGGCACGAAAATTACAGCCCAACAGATTGCCAGGACGAGGCGGATTTAATTATTCTTAATACCTGCTCTATTCGTGAAAAAGCTGAAAACAAGGTCTATAGTGAGTTGGGACGTCTCAGGGATCTCAAGTCGGCAAATCCAGATTTGAAAATAGGCGTCGGAGGCTGTGTTGCACAGCAGGAAGGAAAGGCCATTTTACGACGGGCGAATAACGTTGATTTTGTCTTTGGAACAGACAATTTGTTTGAACTTCCAGAGATACTGAACAAGGTCGCTAAGGGGGAGAAACTATCGCGGACTGAACGTCATGCACGCCAAAAAGTACGTAACTTTATTCCAGATTATACTTTTCAGCAATCTAAAAAATTCGGTGTCAAAGCACAAATAGCAATCACGAAGGGCTGCAATAATCACTGCTCTTTTTGTGTAGTACCTTTTACAAGGGGAGTGGAAGTCAGCCGTGAGCCGGAACACATCATCGCGGAAGCTCAGCGGCTCATTTCTGCAGGAACAAGGGAAATATGTCTGCTGGGACAAAATGTAAATTCATACAAAGCCAACGGCACCGATTTTGTGGAACTTTTACGACGCCTTGACGAACTTGAGAACCTGGAGCGCCTGCGTTTTATTTCGCCTCATCCAAAAGATTTTCATGCAGAATTGGCTGATGCATTCGTAACTTTGCCTTCACTTTGTGAGCAAATGCACTTACCGCTACAGTCCGGATCCGACCGAATTCTACGCAGAATGAGACGCTGGTACACGATGGACACTTTTTATGAAAAAGTCGCCATGCTCCGCGAACGACTTCCGCAGGCCACTCTCTCAACTGATTTGATCGTAGGTTTTCCAGGTGAGACTGAGGAAGAGTTCGAAATGACTATGGAGGCAGTGCGTAATGTGCGTTTCGATTTGATTTACTCTTTTAAATACTCTGCTCGTCCAGGAACACGTGCAGCGGAATATCCAGAACATTTAGCAGAAAACGTTAAATCAGAACGGCTGCAGAAACTGCTAGAAACACAGGGGAAAATCATTCAGGAAAAAAATGCAGCCTTGATAGGTTCACTTCAAGAAGTGCTGATTGAAGGGAAACATCACCGTAAGGAAAACAACGCAACCGGCCGTACACGTGGCTACCACTCAGTGTCTATTAAAGACTGTGGAACAAAAGCAGGCGAGCTTTTGTCGGTACGTATCACAGGCGCAAATCCAAATTCCCTGATTGGAGAACCACTTTCCACAAGCCCTGTTTCAAAATAATCTCCTTAAATGCCTGCCGCATTTTTAATTGTAAGATTAGAGAATGATGAGCGTACCTAGTCCTGTTCGGTATGAGTACGTGTCTGAGGGTTTGGCGCAATACGCGGTGACAGCTTACGACCGCACAAATCATGATCGGTGTAATTTATCACACGACGTAAAGGTGGTTTTTCGGAAAGTTGAATGCAACTGTCCCCACTATTTTTCCAAACATTTTTGGCGCAACTGACGAAGACAAATACCGTTATCGTCAAAATAATTGCCTGAAATAATAATATACGTCCTGAAACTATCTTTTCAAAGCAGGAAATATTTTTTTGATTTTGCATAGGATGAAGTTCGCCCAGTGAGTCATCTTGTGATTTTGCTGCGCTTAAGGCAGACTTTTTTCTATAATTTAATTCTAACAGTAATTATCCGTTTTGAATAGATTTGGGTATTATCCAACAGAGCAATCCGGATGCCATGTTTTTTTAACCTGCTATTTGTGAGTAGTTGTGAACCGTGTAGGAGTAGGTCTTTCAAAAGAAACTGATCCGGATCTTGCGATCGCAGAAGTAATCAATTCCGCGGTCACAGAGGCACAGCTTCCGGAAGTGAACTGGGTGCTAATTTTTTTTACCGAGGAGCATTTTGTTCATGCAGGACGTTTACACGAACTGATCCTGGAAAAAACACAATGTGAATGCATCACCGGTTGCAGCGGAATGGGAGTGATTTCGCATGAAGAAGAAATCACAAACGGTCCTGGATTGGTATTAATGGCGGGTTATACTCCTGAAATACGTCCACTCGCATTAGCTAAATATCAGGAACTCGAGTACAGCGCCGGAGTTACTCAACAACTGAGTGAAGCTCTCAATGACTTCTCTGAAGAACAACCCCTCTTTTTCTTCTTTCCGGATGTTTTTCAGCACCAGCCTCACAACTTCATCAACATGTTTAATTTCCTCAACAACAAAACTGCTGTTTTTGGGGCAGGCTCCTGTAATGACGGCAGTCAGGAAACTTCGATTCAATTTGGTCCTGATATTGTCACCCTCAATGGTGCGGCAGGTCTGGCTTTTGAGCGAGTTCCAGAGTTTCATGCAGGCGTAACGCAGTCCTGTGCAACCCTGGGTGAACCCATGTTTGTCACTGAAGTTAAAGACGATCTCATCCTTTCTCTTGATGGTATTCCTGCTTTGGAAGTCTTTACCGAAATTGCAAAAGAGTTGGATTTTAAGGATATGGAGGAAGCAACTCAGCAACTACTGCTTAGTTTTCCACTTGATCCGGAACAACCTGTTTTCAACGGTGAAGGCGCACTGGCACGTCATGTGACCGGAATTGATCTGGCTACACAGGGCATCACTACAGCAGAAATTGTACATCAGGGCGGAGTTCTTTCTTTTGCCTATCGCAGTCCTAAAACCGCAGAAGATGACTTAAGAGAAATGCTCCTGCGTTTAAAAAAACAAAATTCAGGCAGCCCGACTTTTGGAATGTATTTCAACTGCTCCTCCCGCGGTGAAGCACTTTATGGACGCTCAAATGTGGATACGCAGTTAATCCGGGAAATACTTGGAGAGTTTCCTCTAATAGGTTTTTTTGGTGCATACGAACTGGCTCAGATGCCACAGGGAGTGCAGTTATATACTTACACCGGTGTACTCGTTTTGGTTTATCTCTAAATTTGTTGACTGAAATGCGCTGAATCCAGCTATAATTACAAAGACTCCGACATCAATGATGAAATTGAAAAAAGTACTGAAATGTATAAAATTCACCATGAGCCACTGAGGTCTCAGAGAGAAAAAACAAAATCTATTTTCTGTGTTCTCTATAACTCTGTGGTTAAACATCTTCTGTAAACTTTTTGACTTTTTGACTTTTTGCAGATGTATCATAATAATAAAATAGAAATTCAGATTCAAACCATGACAGACAAACAGTGCTGCTTGATGCTGGATGCTGGTAACAAAACTAGGAATAATTTATTCAATGGCATATTTTGCAAAATATAACAATTTTAGCAGCAGAAATTTATATTAAAAAGGGTGTTATCTCTCTATGTTTATTTTTGGGAATTATACTCTGTGTTTTCTTGTCCGGATGCGGTTATGTAATTGAAGGCAGCAATCCGATCTTACCAAATGAAGCAAAAACCATCGCACTGCTTCCTATCCAAAATCAAACCTTTAAAGCAGGACTTGAAACCGATTTGTCCGAGCAGTTCAATCTCTTGTTGCGTTCAAACAGTTCGGTGAGAATCACTCCTGCGGGAATTGCGGACCTCCAGTTAAATATTACACTGCTCAACTTGAAAACGAGTTCATCAGGTTTGAGCAAGGAACAAATATCATCAGGAGTTAAGGGGATAATTCAAGGGCAGGTTTTTTTAGAAGACAGGCGAACAGGCAGAAAAGTCTGGGAGGAATCCGCGCTCGAAGTTAAACTTACTGAGTCGGACGAGAATGAAACAAACTCTGTTTCCAGTTTTTCTCTTTCAGGAAGTATACGTGAATTGATCAAGCTTTTTGCTGCTAAAATATATGAGCGTCTCTTTACTACTTTTTAAGTTTATGAGACAAACATATGCAGTAAATACTTCCCTTATCTTTGCAAATAATTTATAATAAATAGTCAATTTTACAAGTATTTCACACAAGAGTTTTCTCTTTAGGAATTAGGAATGGAAGAAGCACAACTAGAACAAATAAAAGTACGTTTAGAAGAAATGCAGGCTGAAATACTTGGCGAGTCTGAAGAAACTGTACACGGCATGCAGGAAGAGAGCACTCTCTATCCTGACCCTAATGATCGTGCATCACTGGAAACGGAACACATCAACAATTTACGAATACGTGACCGTGAACGAAAACTGCTTAGCAAGGTTGAAGAGGCTCTGGAACGCGTAGAAAACAAAACATTTGGATACTGCGAAGAATGCGGGAATGAAGTTGGTGAAGAACGCTTACTTATCCGCCCCGTAACCACTTTTTGCGTTGCCTGTAAAGAGTCTCAGGAAGCAGTAGAAGATAATAAGTGATACTGAACAAATCACCTCTTTAGTATCCTACCTTTAAAAATAATTCACAAATAATACGCTAAAAAATAAAAAAGGCGGGCCAGCTCTTAGAGCCGACTCGCCTTTTTTTATTCAGACAGGATACTGAACGGAAATTACATCAT
>JAPKDT010000226.1 GCA_028822475.1 SAR324 cluster bacterium | reverse complement strand
GAACTCAGGAAACCTCTGAAACTTGGGAAACTTCTACACAAACTCAGGAAACACAACAGGCTCAGGAAAAACCAGAAAATCAGCAAATTTCTACTCAAACTGAGGAAGCTGAAGTAAAGACTGTTGAAAATGAAAGAGCGGATGTTCAGCATGATAATCCACAATCGCCTGAAAAACCTGCACAAGAGTGGACTGATTTTGCTGCTGAAGTTCAAAAACGATCTTCAAAGCTGGCGAGCTTTGTCCGTAATGCAGTACCACAGAGTTTGTCCGGAACACAATTGAAGTTAGCATTTAAAAGCGGAAACTATCCTTCAATGTTTACAGAACAAAACCGTAGCTTACTGGAAGAAATTGCTACAGACTGTTGTGGACATGCGGTTCATGTCAGTTGTGAGATTACTCCAACAGTGACTTCAATGCGGACAATAGTCGAACATGAACAAATTCTTTTGGAGCAAGCAAAAGAGATAAAACGGGAAAATGCCCGAGAATTTCCGCAGGTTAAAGATATTCTCTCTGTATTTACAAACAGCAAAATCAGCGCAATAGAATTTTCTGATGCATAAAAAACAGCTAGCAATACCCTGTTTAGCGAAGTCATAATAAACTTATAAACAAAAAAGTATCTAATGATAGACATGAATGAAATGATGAAAAAGGCTCAGGAACTTTCTGAAACAATGAAGCAACAGCAGGAGGAACAGGCAAAGCAGATTTTCGCAGTTTCAGTAGGTGGAGAAATGATTAAAATGACTTTCAACGGAAAGCAGGAAGCAAAAAGTATTGAAATAGATCCGGAAGTTGTAGACGTTGATGATATTGAAACTCTACAGGATTTGATACTATCTGCGGTAAATGAAGGTCTCAGACAAAGTCAGCAAAACATGCAGAACTCTCTAGGAGAGCAAATTGGCAAAATGACTGGAGGCATGGATTTCTCAAGTTTACTAAATCCAAAATCCTGACTATTTAAGCCTTATAAATGGGAATCTGGCGTCTGATTGAGGACATTCCACGCTCCGGTAGTTTCAACATGGCCGCGGATCAAGTGCTGCTGGAAAATTATTCTCAAAATGAGCATCCAGTTTTCCGAATTTATGAATGGGCAGGAGCAACTCTTTCACTGGGCAGGAATGAAAAGTTGGATAAGCGCATTGATCTGGACGCATGCGAAGATCTCGGAATTCCTGTTATCCGCCGTACAACAGGTGGAAAAGCTGTTTTGCACGGATTTGACCTGACATATTCTCTTGTCGGTGGAGTTCTGGATAAACAATTTAATGGAGGTGTGCTGGACAACTACCGTTTTATCGCCAAAGGTTTTTACGCTTTTTTTGAAGAGTTGGGTCTAAAACCGGAATTGCAGGAGCAGAGACCACAAAAGAAAAAAATCGATCCGCACGTCTGCTTTGCAGAACCATCCGCATATGAAATTTTGGTAGAAGGCAGAAAAATAATCGGCAGCGCACAAAGAGTAAAAAATATCCGTAGTGCTGATTCTTCTTCCTCAAGAGTCTTTTTGCAGCATGGCTCAATACCCCTCAAAGATTCAGTTTCACTGATGGCTAAAATATTCCCCTACGTCAGTGAAGATAAACTTCGACAGGAAATGCATTCACTTGAATCAGTAGGAATTTTCCCCGCACATTCCAAACAGGAATTACGTCGACTGTTACTTGAAAAACTGCAGGACACGTTTAAGCTGAAATGGGAAAACCGCGGTTGGAGTGAAGACGAACTGAGTTTGATTGCAGAGCGTGAATCTGCTTTTCAAGCTTTAGAAAGGAAACATGCCTGAAATAAGTTTCCCCGTTAACAGGAACCGCACAGAGACTGCCTGACTGAATAATTTAATGCAGTAAAGTGCGGATTTAACTTAACGGTCGAGGCTCCCCTTATTTTCCGTAACAGTAAAAGCAATTTTCAAAATTAGTAAAAGCCATGGTGCACCGTGCATTAAAAAGTCGAACCAGTCAATGGGCCGGATAAGTGTTCCTGAATAAAGCATTTTTAATTTTTACCAAATGTGAGGAACAGGGACAAAAGGTGTAAGTTCCAGGGTGAGACAAAAAGGATGGTAATGCCCTAGGGGAGGTTTATCACGAATTCCCGCATAGTTTGTAACATAGCTATTTAAATCATTCTGTTAAGGTTAAGACAGTCGAAATAACTGCTCTTTAAGAATAAGCTATCACACTAAAACATAACTGACAAAATAAGTTTCAAAGCCATTTATACATAACAAGTGCGTCAACGTAGCCTAATGTCGGGTGCTGAAATCCTTTTGATATTTTACCTGCAGTTTCAAAGCCCAGCTTACTCCATAAATTGACAGCCTGTACGTTGCTGACCACTACCAGATTGAACTGCATGGCTTTGTAGTTAAGTTCTCGGGCAACTTTTTGTGAATGTTGACACATTAGTGTGCCCAAACCTTTTCCTCTGGCTTCAGCAGAAACCATATAACCGCAGTTGCAGACGTGACTGCCCTGTCCTACCTGATTTTGTTTCAAATAATATGTACCAAGAATTTCATTATTTTCAACACAGATAAAAGTTTTATGCACTTCTTTTATCCAAAGCCGGAAAGCTTCTTCTTTACTGGTATTTCTGGGATAAGGATAGGTTTCGCCTTTGACAACGATAGGTTGAAAAATTTTCCAAATCTGATCAAAATCCTGATTCAGTGCTTCTCGGATTTGAGCCATTGAATGCCTTGAATTCCGTGTTAACCGAAGAGCTTAAAAGCACGCATGAGCATTCCTGCAGCAAGTAATATCAGCAGAATCCCCATACCTAAATCAATCCGTTTTGCGTTACGTCTCAAGCCTTCCACGAGACCTCCTGAAGATACAAGTACGGCCACTAAGCAATACCATGCTGTGTCTATGCCTCCCACAGTTGAGACAAGCACTATTTGTTCCTGAAACGACGCCTCAGCTTGTACAAACTGACTGAAGAGTGCCAATAACCAGGCAGCAATTTTGGGATTTAGAAAAGCAATCAAAAAGCCTTCAATAAATCCCTGTTTTCCTGTGACCTGAGAGTGTTCATTTTCATTTTTACTTTGCTCTTTAGAAAGGGAGGAGAGGATCGATTTTGAGCCGAGCCAGATTAAATAAATTGAACCTGTGATTTGCGCAACCAGAAAAAAATGTGGGATGGTTTTGAACATTGTCGCCAGTCCTGCAACCGCAAAAAGTGCGTAAAACGTGATGCCCAGACCATGTCCTATGCCTGTCATAATTCCCTGTTGCCTTCCTCCTGAAACTGAGTTACGTAGAATAACCGCAAGGCTTGGTCCCGGAGACATAGCACCCATGACGCAGATCAGCGCCAGTTGACTCCATTGTGTAAGATCCATTTAATTTATCCTGTTAAAAAATTTCTTAAT
>JAPKDT010000010.1 GCA_028822475.1 SAR324 cluster bacterium | reverse complement strand
AATTGCTGTACACAAAAGGAAAAATACTTCTGAGATTATTTAGAATAATAGTTTTCTGCACAATAGATGCCACATCCGGCCTGATTTTAGCAAGTCATTTATGAGAATTGATGAATTTTTCAGCATTTTATTTTTCGGGATAAAAAACATGAAAAATTTACATGACTACCTAATTTACTACTTTTTTCAAAATGATCAAATCATTGTTTAAGATGAACTTTTTCTTAAAACTCGAATTTACATTAAGATCACCATCGGTTATGATGATGTTTGGACTTGGAAGCACAGACAAAGATTCATCAGACCAAGTTAAATGATTAGCCGGATACCCTCAGATTCATGAAAATACTTGATAAATTTTTCAGCAAGGACGATCCAAACAAAGAGTTAAACTCAATTCTTGAGCGCGGTAAGAGTTTGCTGGAAAAAAATTTTTACGAATGGGCAGCAGTTGAGTTTAACAAAGCGTTGGAACTTGACCCAAAACTTGCCGCAGAAACCGTTACTAAACTATTTCAGGAAATGCAGGGTGGAGGAAATCCTGACGGTATAATAAGTTTAGGTGTTAATGTCCTGAAAACGGATCCTAAAAACGTAGAATTAGCTAATCTGCTGGGTAACACATATCGCAAAAAACATGATTGGAATCGTGCAAAAAACATGTACAATCTTTGTCTTAAGCATGATCCTGATTTTAAAAACGCGAGCTATAATCTTGCTGCAGCAAACGCAAAAATTGAAATTGCGGACGGCAATGCAGTTTCTGCAATTGGCGAATTTGAAAAATTGACAGACTTCGTCCTGCCTGACATTCAAGAGGGGCTGGAAATTTTAGTTGAAATGCAACAGCATTTTACTCTAGATACGGATGAAGTAAATGAGCAACAGACTGCCGATGTAAAAAAGGAAGGTGAATTTAAAGAAGAATCAAAAAAGTCTGCTACTAAAAACGTTAAAGAAGAAGCAAAAACAGAAGAAGCAGCCAAGAACAAAGAAGAGGACGAAGAAATACAGGCGGAAGGGAATAGTATTGATTCAGAGCAGACATTTAACTACATCATTTCCAATTTAGAGGCGGAAAGCGAAGAAGAGAACAAGGCCTGTTTCGCATTAGGCATCTACTGTCTGCAGACAATGGATGGGATAATAGCAAAGAATGTGTTCAAACGTTTGCTAATGCGTGAAAAAGAAAATGTAGATTTGCGTTGTTTCCTGGTACTTGCAATTTCACTTGAAGGCGATATAGACAATGCAATTAAAACATTTCAAAGTATTCTTATCCGTAATCCAAATCACCGCTACAGCAATGTAAACCTTGGGATCCTGTATAAGCGTAAAGGAATGATTCTGCAATCCCGAGTAAGGTTTTTTACTACTTTCAAACTGCTTGAACGATCTCAGAGCAACTATAATATCGATGCCTGCCTGCAAGATGCAGATAACCATTTTGAAGGAAACCGTACTAAAAAAGCACTGGAAATTTATGAAACGCTTGTTCCTGAAATCACATCGCAGGAATTGCTATTACGTATCGCCAAGTTGAATGTAGATAATAAATCCTGGGATGAAGCATTTGAAATATATAGACGTGTTTTACGAATAAACCGTCAGAATAAAGAAGCGCGTGAAGGAATCAAATCCGTACATACTTCATATTTGGTTGCTTCAGAAAACTACCTTAAAAAAAAGGATCCAAAAAATGCTGCGGTGCTAATAGACAAAGCACTCAGCATTGCAGTCAGTAAAAATCTTCTGCACAAAGCCATCAACCTCAACAATTTGCTAAAAAATGAAAATAGAGCTTTTGAGTTGGAAGAGATTCTGAAAAGTTATTCAAATAAAGAAGGTCAAGCAGAAGTTCAGGCAAAAATTAGTCAGGCAGAAGAAGCAGAAAAAAACGGTAAATACAAAAGTGCAATCCGATATTATGAAGAAGCCATCAAGCTTGATCCGCAAAACAGCACCTTAAAAAAACTGGTGGACCTCTGTGTCCATATCAAACGTCCTGATTTAGCGGAGAAAGTATCTGACTGGTTTGTTAAATACCAGTATTCTCACCATGAAAAAGAGAAGGCTCAAGCGCGTGAGGCCTTCGAGCAAACTAAGAAAAAAGAAGAAGTATCACAGCAAGATGAAAATTAATGCGAAACAAAAGGGGATATTTAGGTGATTTGCCGGGTTTGTTAAACTTGGACTCTCTAGTTGACATTGTCTCAAACAATGTTGGGATATTGGTTATACTGGCAGTTTTCATGGCAATGTTTTCATTCTTAAAAAAAAGTGAACAAACACCACAAAAAGAACAACCATTTGAAAATATTGAAAAAATTAAAATTCCATGGTCGCATGCTTCTCAAAAAAACAACCTTTTGTTTTTACTGAGGGATGATCGTATCTTATATCTGGATCGGGCATTAGTTTATCAAAACTTAAAAAAGTACCTTTCAGGCAAGGAAACTTTACCAAAACAAATGAGTCTTAATCAATACTCCATTAAACTCACAACGGGGAGTGGACACGCTCACTGTCTGGAATTTTTACCTTCGCCTGGAGCAGGTCAATGGTGGCATCAACTTTCTGAGCACGATGGATTGCTGCAAAATTTGATGAAAAAATATCCTCCGGAAGAAAACTATTTTTTTTTCTGGGTTGATCCGAAAAGTTTTGATCTCTTCCGGGAAATAAGGGGGTCGTTGTGGAGCCAACATTTTGAAGTTGGCTGGAAACCTGTCCGCAAGGAGTCCACATTGCGTTATTGCAGCGGAAATGATCAGGCAAGAAGCTTTCAACCGCAATAAAATTAAAATCTTAACAAGATAATGTCGAGTAGCAAACAGACAAATATTTCAGCAAGTGACAAAGCTTTGATTACGGATTTGGAAAAACAAATTCGCAGCTATGTCCTGGAATATGGTACACCCAAAGATTCGGAACTACTCGATCAAGCCATCTCAGACATCGGCCAATATCATGAAAACCAGAAGCGTAAATCGGGTCAACCGTTCATCATTCATCCACTGCGTGTAGCAAGTTATATCTGCAGAGCAGGTCTTGATGCTCCTACAGTTGTTGCCGCTCTATTACATGATATTATTGAAGATACTACAATAAATCACGACGATATCTATGAACGTTATGGATCCTGGTATGCAGATATAGTCACAGGATTAACTAAAATTAAAAAAACCAAAAGTCCTAAAAATTTAACCGTCGATAATTTAGACGCAACATATCAGCGTATGTTGAAAACAATGGTGCAGGATGTACGCGCATTGTTTATCAAACTCTTTGATCGGCTCGATAACATGAGAGACATGGACGCCATGCCACGTGATAAACAGCGTCGGATCAGTTTGGAAACGCTTAATATATATGTGCCGATTGCTGAACGGTTAGGATTGACCCAAATTTGCCAGGAACACACCGAACTTTGTTTTAAATTACTTTATCCAAAGAGATATCAGAAAACATTGATTGAAATCGATGAATTGAAAAAAGACCGCATTTCAACGATTAAGGCCATGAAAGACTCTTTACAAAATAATTTAGAAAAACAAAAGTTTGCTTATCATAATGTTGAACCGCTTTATGTTCATCCTTCTTCCCGTATCCAGGAAAGAGGGCCGATCGATCATATATTAGAAGGTTTCAGAATTGTAGTTAAAAACAGCTTAGATTGTTTTCAGGCACTCGGTATAGTTCATACCAATTATTATGTCATCCCTCTTAAAATTAGAGATTATATCAGCAATCCTCTCTGGAATGGGTATGAAGGAATACAGACTGAGTTAAGAATTGAAGGTGAACAAACCTTAATCGAAATTGTTTCTGAAGAAATGCTGACAAAGAATCAGTATGGAATCATGGCACATTGGAGGGGAAGTCCAACCGAACTTGCCGACTATTATCGTATCTATCTGAGCCAACTTGATCAGATGGCAGGTGATAAAGACGTTCGTATGCTCGATGTTATGAGCTATGTACAGTCTGATCAAGTACAAGTCTACAGTCCCGAAGGAGATATGCTCGTTTTTCCACAAGGATCAACTGTGCTTGATTTTGCTTATGGAATACACACGGAACTTGGCAACCACTGCATCGGCGCTCTGGTGAATCCTTCTTCGGTAGGTACCACTAAAAAAAGGGTTCCTCGTGAAAGGCAGTTGTTTACAGGAGAAGCTCTGCAAATTATCACTGACAAGGGCGTTCATCCGAAAGAGGAGTGGCTTAACCAGGTCAAAACCGCAAAAAGCCGCACCCAAATAAAAAGAGCAGTAGAACAGCAAAAGGTTATAAATGCCAGAAATTCTGGACGTGCGTTACTGGAGCGCAAATTAAGAGAAAAAGGTGAAGAACTGAGTGTAGAAAAGTGGATTAAATCAACGGTAGTTAAGTCTGCGCTGAAAGTTGAAAATTTAACCGCCAATCATTTTTTTCAGGAAATTGGTTTACAAAAACGACCTTTACAACAGTTTCTCAGAAAGTACAAACTGCTTCATTTTGAAAGTAGCGGACGTTTGAAAGAGATGATAAGACCTGAATTTTGGGGGAATGTATTTGGAGGAGATAAAAATATATTCTTGATTGATGATGTGCAAAACCCATTAATCAGACTCGCAAATTGCTGTTTCCCAATTCCAGGAGATAAAATTTCAGGTTTCATTCATGATGACAAGGAAATTGAGATTCACCTCGTAGGCTGCCCGAAAATAATTAACAACAAAAAACTGACTCAGTCCAGAATAATACCTATCGATGTTTCATGGAATATCTCGAAAAAAATATCTCGATCACACGTCATTCATTTGCATGTCATTGATGCTACAGGAATTCTTTTTCAGATAACAAAAATTATAAAAGATGCAGGTGTTGCTATAATCAATTCCGAATCGGCAGGAAAAAATAAAAAAGAAGCAGATATTCGGATCAAACTTGAATCTGTAAGCTGGCCTGTTTTCCACAAAATTGTTGAGAAGTTGCGACCGCTTAAATTTGTGAAGAAGATTTGGGAAGAACCTCCTCAAGAAGCTTAGCTTGTTTAAAACCCTGGAAACGCAAATAAACTTTTTTAAAACCATAATTCACTGATTGTTATGGAACTACCGTCCTGGCTGGAATCCCGTTTGATGCAGATCTGTGATTCGATCTTTGCAATTGTCCCCCAGAAAGCACCTACTTTAGAGAATTTGAGCAAGTGCAAAATAATTTCTCACCGAGGACAACATGACAACATAACGGTATACGAGAACACTTTATCTGCTTTCGATCATGCACTTGAAACAGAAGGTATTTGGGGGATTGAACTGGATTTTCGCTGGACAAAAGATTTACATCCTGTAGTTGCTCATGATCCGGATTTACTGAGATTGTTCGGCTCAAATCTGAAGATTTCGGAAACAACATTAGCAGAACTGAAGCAACACTGTCCACAGGTGCCCACATTGGAGGAAGTACTTCTGCGTTACGGAGGTAAACTGCACTTGATGGTGGAGGCCAAAGAAGAACATTATCCTCAACCAGAAAAACAGAATATGATTCTTAAAGATCTCTTTGCCCCACTAAAGCCCCGGGAAGATTTTCATCTGCTATCACTTGATCCGGAAATGCTCGTCCTAGTTAAATTTGTCGACACTTCAGCAAAAATTCCTGTAGCGGTCTTTAACGCAAAAACCTTGAGCAAAATCTCTTTGAATGAAAAATACGCAGGTTTAGGTGGACATTATCTGCTGCTTCATAAAAAAATTGTAAAACAACACTTGGATTGTGGACAAAAAATTGGTGTTGGCTATCCTAAGTCAAAAAACAATCTTTTTCGTGAAATAAACCGTGGAGTAGAATGGATTTTTTGCAATGACGCAGTGGAGGTCAGCGGCATTCTCCAAACTGAATTGAAGAAGGCACAATTCCTCGTTGATGCCAGAAACTCCAATGTCTGAAAATGAGTTGCAAATAATGATTGAAAAACCTGTTAGAGTTTTGTTCACAGGAGGAGGTTCTGGTGGTCCTACTATACCTTTGCTGGCTTTAGCAGAAGAAATAAGTCAACAAAGAACAGATTCTCACTTTCTGTTTCTCGGCAGCAAAAATGGTCCGGAACGTAAAATGGTAGAACAAACGGAAATCCCGTTTGTGGCTATTCCATCCGGAAAACTGAGACGCTACTGGAGTTGGCATAATTTTATCGATCCTTTGTTTATTCTAGGCGGAGGAATAATGGGCTTGGTGCTTTTGCTAATTTTTCGCCCGCAAGTCATTGTATCTGCCGGAAGTTTTGTAAGCGTACCTGTAGCTTACGCGGCTTGGATCTTAAGGATTCCGCATGTAATCCTGCAAATGGATGTGCGCCCCGGACTTGCCAACCGTTTGATGGCTCCAGTCAGTAAGGCGCTCGTTGCTTATTTTGAGCAAACCGCAAATCAATTCCCTTCAATTTCTTTTAAGCGGTCAATTGGACCTGTGGTCCGTCAGGAAATTTTTTCCGCAAATGCAAAACTCGCGAATGAGCGTTTTGGTTTGCATCCGGAAATCCCGCTCATTCTTATCACCGGAGGTGGTCAAGGAGCAGTTGGATTAAATCGTGTGGTTTTACCGTTATTAAAACACTTGCTAAATAATTTTCAGGTTGTTCATCTTACCGGTTCAGGAACCGTTAATAATTTTGAACAGGAAACTGCATCTTTTTCTCATCCTCATTATCACCCACTAGAAATTGTCCACGAAGGAATGGGTGACTTGCTTGCTAAAAGTGAAATAGTACTGACAAGAGCAGGTATGGGAATTATTGGTGAACTTGCTGTTCTGCAAAAAGACACCGTCCTAATTCCACTTCCTGGAACACATCAGGAAGATAATTCCATGCTGATAAAGGAAAAGGACGCGGCCGAATCCGTTACACAGCAAGTTTTAGCAACTGAAGGAATTAAGTGGTGGAATAATTTTTTTGAGAACCGTGTCCCTGGAGAAATGGGTAAAAAGCTCCATAAACTTCTTCCTGACGGAGGAACAAAAGATTTTGCTAAGTTGGTTTTTGAGTTAAGCGGAAAAGGATGAATAAGTCATTCAAATCTCGTCGAAGCAATTATCCAGCATTTCATGACAATTTTTTTCGCTGTTTTTTAAATTATTTGACGGCATTTTTGTTGCTGAGTTTTGTCACCGCTTCTTGTACATCCGGAAGCGGAAAGTTTTATGACTGGTGTACAAAACGGGATTTTCCGGCTATTTGCAAAAAACACCTAGATTAATTGTCTTTTTAAATTATCCCTCTATGAAAATTGGAATTCTCTGCGCCATTCCTAAAGAAATAAAATATTTTGATTTGCAGCTAAATTCCTCTCGAACGCTCGGAGGTAGAACTTTTTTCAGTAAAAGAGAAGAGAATCATGAGCTGATTGTGGTCGAATGCGGCCTTGGGAAAGTTAATGCTGCGCTGGTTTCAACCTTACTGATTCAGGAGTTTGACTGCGAATTGCTGATTTTTTCCGGAGTAGCTGGTGGAATTGATCCGGAAATGGAAATTGGAGAGGTGGTGGTTGGAGAGTCATTAATTCAATATGATTACGGTGCGTTGAACGACGGTCAATTACAGGTTTACCGTGCGGGAAGTATTCCAATGGGGCCTCCTAATAATTCTTTGGAGTTTACACTTGATCTGGAATTAAAGAAGACCATCAAGGCGGCACTTCCGGGAGTACGAATGGGGACAATCCTGACAGGAGATGTTTTCCTGCAGTGCGGAGAAACACGAAGAGCTTTGTTTGAACAATTTGGCGCGCAGGCCATAGAAATGGAAGGAGGGGCAGTTGCACAGGTTGCTGAGCAATTTGGAATTCCGGCAATTGTGGTACGTTGCCTCAGTGATTTAGCTGGAGCAAATGGACAAAAGCTTTCTAACGGATTCCTGAATACTGCTGCAAAAAAATCATACGAAACCGTACAGACTCTTTTAAAAGCTTTGCTTTAACAAAGTAATCAAAAATAACAACGCAGTTCCAAATATGCTGAACCACTGCCCATTTTTGGCAAAAGCCGGAAACCAGCTTTTGCGACAGGATAAAGCTCTTTAAGCAGATTGTATTTGCGGTTAAGGTTATTGTCTCTACAAACTACACTAACTGAATTCTCTTTGTCTCCGTTTACGCAGACTAAAGTCTTTCCCTCGAGCAGCAAATCTGCTTCCATACGTGTCCAGAAACTCTCCATTCTGCACTCAATTTTTTTATCCGTAAATTCTACTTTTCCTTCTGCAGTCAGTGGGATTGTTTCGAACTCAGTACCAAAACCTTTTTCTGCAAAAAGAATTTCCCATTTAAAATAATCTGCTGTTGCTTCCAGCGAAAAACTAGAGCAAAATATCAAGAGCAACAACAAGGTGCGCATAACTCTTATTTTAGCTAAAACCTGGAAAATACAGGGAGTAGGCAAACAATACATTCAGCTAAATATTCAATGGTAGACCTAAATATACAAAAATTCTGCACCAGATTACATCCGTTCCGGTGGAGTGATTCCAAGGAGATGAAGCCCCTGCAGAAGTGTTTCGGCAACACAATGAAATAAAAGTAACCTTGCAGCCTGCAGCTTTTCAGTTTCTGCATGCTTTACCGAACAGGTGTTGTAGGCTCTGCTGAAATCCTTGGAAAACTCATAGAGCATCCTCGCAAGCAATGAGGGACGGTACTGTTCTCCGGAGTTTAAGACAGTGCGGTTGAAATCCAGCAACTGACGCAGCAGTTTCTTTTCGTTGGCATGCGTCAAAAGCGAAAAATCTACATCCTTGCTAACCTCACGCGAAATCTGCCTTCCGATGCTTCTGATACGAACGTATGCATAAACAAGATAGGTACCGGTATCACCTTCTGAAATCAGCCAGTCCTTCATGGAAAACACAATCTGTTTGTTCGAATCCTGATTGAGCATTCCGTATTTGATTGCAGCGACAGCAATTTTTTGAGCCGTTTCGTCCAACTCCTGTTGACTCCAATCCAGGCTGTGTTCAGCCAAATGAGCGGATTGGATGCTTTTAATAATTTCTTTGCGCAACTGAGAAAACAGAATCACATTACCTGCACGGGAACTCATTTTCCCCTCTGGAAGCATGACCAACGCATATGGCAAATGGAAACACTGCTCAACTTGCGAATAGCCCATCCGTTTGAGAGTCGCAAAAACTTGCTTAAAATGCAGAGTCTGCTCTGCACCTACGACATAAATAGAACGTTTAACACCAAACTTGTCAAATTTACGCTGTGCCAACGCAAGGTCTTTAGTGGCATAGAGAGTGTTGCCATCTGATTTCAACAGCATAAAAAAACCTAAATCCTCTGCCTCAAGATTAATCCCGATGGCACCTTCTGAGCGCTCAAATGTCCCTTTTTCTTCTCCTTCAATTACAATCTTTCTGCCTTCTTCATCAACCTCTGATTCATAAAAAATATAATCGAAATTAACGTCAAGCCACTTATATATCTCATGGAAATCATGCATTGACCACTCACGGGTCATTCCCCATTCTTCGGTGAACTCCTTATCTTTGGCTTCAAGTTTTTGCAGAATATGACTTACCTCCGCCTGAAATGTGATTTTCTCCTGACCCTCAGCATCGTCCAGTTTTTTAACTGCTTTAGAGTATAACTCACCTAGCCATTCTCCACGAAAATGCTGCGGAGGAGTTTCGGTATTGTGATTGCGAAAATACCATAAGCATTTTGCGATGTGCGCTCCCACATCACCAATGTAGTTCACTCCGACCACATCATAACCATTATATTTATAAATGCGTGTGAGACTGTCCCCAAGCGCAACATTGCGCATATGGCCCACATGAAAGCCTTTATGAGTATTAGGCTGAGAATATTCTATCATCACCCGTTCAAGAGCAATCTTGGAGGGTTCCTTGAAATAGCTACCATTGAAAATATCGGGGAGCACGGCTTCAGCCATCGCGACTGGAGACACCGTGAAATTCAGATATGAACCAGCGGCCTGTATTGAGGTGACTGTAGATTCGGGACTTAGAAAGGATTGGAGTTTTTCCGCTAATTCCTCAGCAATTTTTACAGGGGCGCGACGCAAGCTTTTGGCAAAGCTGTAGCAGGGCAGGGCATAGTCGCCCATTTCAGGATTAGGAGGTTGCTCAACCAGTGCGTTGAGCACAGACGGTTCCCAGCTTACTGACTCATCCACTAAGTGCAGTACCCTAGCGGTCAAATCACAGATAGTTTGCTCAAATATATTCATCCAAGATCACGCTTTAAATCCCTCGATAAGCAGTTGTATACTGGATGCAACAAACCAATTTTCATCAATTTAAATGAAACTTCTATGCTGAGTTTTTTCTCAATGTTCAACTTTTTCCCGCCGCACTATTCTTCCGCGTTTCAGGTCGTAGGGAGAAAGTTCAATTGTAACAGTATCCCCAGGTAGTACACGTATCTTGTACATTTTCATTTTTCCGGATAAATGACCAATTACGATGTGATCATTTTCCAGCTTTACTCGAAAAATTCCTTTGGAGGACTCAACAACTGTCCCTTCTACTTCTAGTTTATCTTCACTCAAACTTTGTTCTCCTTCGCTAATTTATTATTACTGTTAAACATTAAATGTTTTTAATGATTAAACCCTTCAATTTTAGTGTAACAGTCAAAATTTTCAAGTGATTTGAAAAAATTAGGTCTGTCTTCATTTTGAAAAGAAATTAGTCTGCAAAAATCAACCAGCTGCAGATACATTTTTTATCCGTGAAAATATTTTAGAAATAAGTTAGAATTTACAGTGATTCTGATGAAAAGCTCTACAGAAAAATTTAATTCTCACAGATGTGATTACACTTTAACATGAACAAATGGAAAGAACGACGTGCTCCTGCAGGAGTAAAACGGCAGGAAGATCAACGTGAAGAATATGAACGAGACCGGGCACGTGTAATTCATTCTTCTGCTTTCCGGAGATTACAGGCTAAAACACAAATCCTTGGTGTGCTTGAAGGTGATTTTCATCGAACACGCCTGACACATTCAATGGAAGTCGCACAGATTGGTCGTGGACTTGTCTTGAATTTACAAAAGAGATTTCCAGAATTAAATGATCTGCTTCCACGACTAGAACAGATAGAAACGACAGGACTGGCCCATGATTTGGGACACCCCCCCTTTGGACACGGTGGAGAAACTGCACTCAACTACGCGATGGCCGACTATGGAGGATTTGAAGGAAACGGACAGACTTTAAGGATTCTGTCCCTGCTGGAATCACACACGCCGGAGAATGGATTAGATTTAACCCGCAGAACTTTGCTGGGAGTGTTGAAATATCCTATTCCGTACTCCAACTTGTGCCGCACATCTCCTCCAGAAGCAACTGAGAAATCTGCACATTTAAATTTCCAACGCACATGGCAGCCACCGAAGTGTTTTCTTGATACCGAACAGGAAGTGTTCAACTGGATAATAGCTCCACTTTCAGATACCGATAAAATACGCTTCTCCGAAAATACTTCTCCAACAAAACACAGTCACGGCCGTTCTTTGCACAAAGCTCTTGACGCCTCGCTGATGAATCTGGCGGATGATATTGCTTATGGGATTCATGATTTTGAGGATGGAATTGTTTTACGTTTGCTGACGCCTGAACACTGGCAGGAAGTAGCACATCAACTGGATCCAAAATGGGCTGAGAAAAACAATCTCCTGCAAATTGAAACCATGCTTTTCACACGTACAAACAATTCAGGCTACAACCGGAGGCAGGCAGTTGGTGCGTTGGTACATGCACTGATTTCTTCTGCTGAATTAAAACTGAATGAGAAATTTGAAGAACCTTTGCTGGGCTGGAATGTAGTACTTCCTGAAGAACCTCAGCGCTTCTTAAAGGCACTTAAAGAAACGGTCTCGCGGCATGTAATTCAGCTCAACACTGTACAGGCAGCTACTTTCAAGGGACGTAAAATTGTGCTATCACTTTTTGACGCACTTTCAGCTGAACCGGAAATGCTCTTACCTTCATCTTTTCAACTTTTATGGAAAGCCGCAAAAAGCGATCTGCAACAAAAAAGAATCATTTGTGATTTCATTGCAGGCATGACCGATCAATACGCAAACCGCTTTTATGAACGTTTGTTTCTCCCTGGACATGGTTCAGTTTTCGACAGGATTTAAAAATATACTAAGTGATCGAAGATTTATTACTTAATCACAATAATCTAAAACCCCTAGCTAAAAACTTAAATTGCTCCCCAAAAGGCGTCAGGCCAGCACAGTTTCAATTGGTGCCATCAAGATTGGAGGCACGGAGCCGATTCGTATTCAATCGATGCTGACATCCGACACGACTAATGTTGAGGCATGTATTGAAGAAATTGCCGGTTTGGATGCAGTCGATTGTGAGATCATCCGCTTGACAGTCCCTAATCAAAAATCAGTAGACAGTCTGCCAGCAATCCGAGCTGAAATGGATAAACGCGGAATAAAACGGCCACTGGTTGCAGATGTTCATTTTAATCCGCAATTGGCGATCAACGTTTGTGAATTCGTCGAAAAAGTACGTATCAATCCCGGTAATTTTGTTGACCGCAAAAAATTTGAAGTACGTGAATACACGGATCAACAGTATCAGCAAGAATTGGCGCGTGTTGAGGAAAAAATGCTCCCTCTGATAAATAACCTGAAAAAATATGGATGTGCGTTAAGAATCGGTACAAACCACGGATCTCTTTCAGACCGTGTAATGAACCGCTTTGGCGACAACTCAGAAGGTATGGTTGAATCTGCTCTCGAATATTTACGTATACTAAGGAAACATGACTTTGAGGAGACCGTGCTGTCAATGAAATCTTCAAATCCGCTGGTGATGATTCAGGCATATCGGCAACTGGTCCAAGTTATGGACAAGGAAGACATGTATTATCCACTGCATTTGGGGGTCACTGAAGCGGGCAACGAACTCGACGGACGGATAAAAAGCGCGGTTGGGATCGGCACCTTGCTTTGTGACGGACTGGGGGACACTATCAGGGTTTCACTCACCGAAGCCTCAGTAAACGAAATTCCTGTAGCACAGTCCATTCTTCAGTCAACACGCGCCAGAATTTATAACACAGATTTTATCTCCTGCCCGTCTTGCGGACGGACATTTTTTGATCTTGAAAGTACGACATCACAAATAAAAGCGCGTACCTCACATCTCAAAGGAGTCAAAATTGCAATCATGGGTTGCGTAGTTAATGGTCCTGGAGAAATGGCAGATGCTGATTTTGGCTACGTTGGAGCTGGTCCAGGAAAAATCAGCCTCTATCACGGTCAAACATGCGTTGAACGTAACATTCCCTCAGCACAAGCTGTGGAACGTTTAATTGAGTTGATTAAAGAGCAGGGCAAATGGGTATCTCCTGCTTAATAGATTGAACATGCATTCAGGCAGCAGACTTCCATATGGAAATTCAGACAAACGAGTTCATCAAAATAATTATCGATTATCAATTACTTGCTTTTCCAATCCTTGGCATATTGCTAACACTGTTTGTAGTACTAACTTGGAGACAAGCAAGGCGCAGTTGGTGTTTTTATCTTAGTAAACGCAAACTGCTGGAAAACATACAGCACACCCTGCAACACTGTTCCTGAATATGGCTTTTTCCGTTAATCCCTCGATCCAAAAATAGCTGTTCCGACGCGAATCATGGTTGCGCCTTCCTGAATGGCCCAATGATAGTCCGCAGTCATACCCATTGAAAGTTCAGTAATTTCTGGTGAATCCAATTCATGCCGCAGTTTATCACGCCACTTGCGGATTTGCTCATATATTTTACGTGTTTTTAATTCTCCAAGATTTGGAGCAGGAATTGTCATCAATCCACGGAGCTTCAGCCACTGTCCAGCAGATATAGCTTCTGCAACACGTAAAATATCATCCCATTCCTGCAGACCGGATTTACTCTCTTCGCGGGAAAGATTGACTTGTATCAGCACGTTGATATTCTTATTTGTAAAAGCACAACGTGACTCTAATTTATTTGCTAATTCTGCAGATTCAATAGAATGGATCCACTGAAAATTTCCGGGACAATACTTAACTTTATTTTTTTGCAAATGACCTATCAAATGCCATTCTACCTGATCAGATTTGCTCAGCACCTCTATTTTTCCAAGAGCCTCCTGTATTCGGTTTTCGCCAAATGCAGTTTGTTTGGCCGCCAATGCCTCCTTAATCAATTCAACAGATTTAGTTTTACTGACTGCAATTAATTGAATCTCTTCCGGAGTACGTCCGGACTGAATTGCAGCTTGTGTTATCTGCTGCTGAACTTTCGCTAAATTATCTTTGACTGACACTCCACTTACTCTCTAAAAACGTTGATGGATAAAGAAACTCTACTGGACAAATTATGGGTTATGTTATTTCGGATTCCCATAGTGAAAAATATTTGGGCACAAAGCTACGAAGCAGTGCTTTTTGATCGTGTACCATGGACAAAACTCAACAAACCTCTCTCTGCCTGCAAAATAGCTCTCATTACAACAGGCGGTATTCTATTGAAAACGGAAACAGGATTTGATTTAAACGATCCTCATGGAGACAGTACATTCCGCAGAATTCCCCATGACGTTTCTGTGGAAGATTTAACCATTTCTCACAAATATTATGACCACCGAGATGCAGACTGTGATCCAAATTTGATCCTGCCTTTTGAAGTGTTACGTGAACTTCAGGCAGAAGGCATAGTAGGAGCGTCAAGCCCATATCATTACAGTTTCATGGGACACATCGAAGAACCTCACCTGACTACATTAATTCAGGAAAGTGCTGTTGAGGCAGCCAAAGAAATTAAACAACAGCAGGTTGACATTGCTCTGCTGGTACCGGCCTGAGGCATCTGCAATCAGACGGTCGGTCTGATCCAGCGTGAAATCGAACGGCAAGGAATTTCTACTGTAGGAATTTCAATTGTCCGCAAAGTAACAGAGTCCGTAAAACCACCACGCACATATCACTTGAAATATCCTTTTGGTCACGCCATGGGAGAAGCATTTAACCGACCCCAGCAGAAACAAATTTTTCGTGATTGCTTGGCAGTACTTGAAACAGCAACTCAACCGGGAGTAATCGTCGACAGTCCGTATCGCTGGAAGCGGCACAAATTTGAATAATATCGTGTAGCGGAAAACTGTACATGCGTTAAAATGCTGCAAAAAACTACTGCAGATCTGCTTTCCAGAGACCAACTTGACGTTGTTTTGCTTCATTTTCCGCAGCCAGCAAATCTTCATGCTCAGGTGGCGGTTCAGTTTCTAGCAGATAAAATGACCATCCATTCCGGACCAACCAAACATTGATATTTGTGTCACCGGTCCAGACCATTCCGTCCAGTCTGTATAATTTCTCGGAGAAATCATAATTGATTCTCACCTGCCTGTTGTAGAATATCTTCTGCAACTCAAACGCGGCCTTTTTACGGAACCATTCATTGTATTCCTTACCGTGACTGATTGACAGTTTTGGTGACACGTATTTTAGCCAGACACGTACTTCCTGACGCGGCAGATTCAGGTTCTGCTTTGATAGTTTGAATGTCCATTTACGAAATTCAGAGCGGCTCTCAATACGGATCCAAACACTTTCTGAATCCGTAACTCTGCTAAAAACACCAATCAATATATTTTCACTGACTGTACGTAACGGTTTAGATTTTTTCCTGTCATCCATCCTGCTGAAAAGTTTCTGACGTATCGTTTCCGTTTCTAATAAACCACCCTGTGCCTTTAGTTCCTCAACCTGAATAATCAAACTTCCTATGAAAAAATAAATCGTCAATAATAATATTTTAGCAAAACTCATTATGTACACCACTTGCATTTTGTTATAAAATTGATCTTTCAATATACTTGCTCAGAATACCATGTCAATTCAGTAAAATCTATCTGATTTGAAAAAGAATACATTCTGGATTTAGGTAAATTTGTAAGACATGGTACTGGAGATGCAATAAGTTTGCATGTGTTAGTACATTTCAGCTAAAGTACAGCAATTACTTCGTTTTTCATGAGATTGGACTAGGGTTTTAACACCCTCAGAGGTTAACTTGAATTTTTGCCTGCCAGTTTTATGTTTTGTCGCTTCCCGCCAATTATGATTCCCTTGCGTTCATTGACAAACAAAAATACAAGTCAGCAACATTCCGGTTACAGTATTGGCTCAAGTCAGTTTTTTAGTATTTTGAGGTCTTTTACAAGTATTACTCTTTGGATGCTGGTGTGTCTAGTTTTAATACCTGTTCAAGTCTCAGCGCAAAATGAATTGGATGTTCCTCAACTTTCAATTCAGACACAATCCTACTTACACAATCCGGAAGCAGGAACATATCTTTACCGCAACGCAAAGGTTGAATGGGAAGGGATATCAGTGGAAAGTACGGAAATACTTTACCATCCGGAAAAAAATAAATTAACCGCAAAAGGTTACGTTAGAGTAACAGAAGGTGAAATTATCGCGGTGATGGATGAGTTGGAAATCAACATTAAAGATGGAAACGGAATTTTCATAGACGTAATCTTTTATGATGCCTCTAGCAAAGCATACATGACTGCAAAAGAAGTCCGCAGAGTTGGTAACGGTGAATATACCGCCAAAACATGTACATTCACAACTTGTAATCCTAAATCTCCGGCATGGCAGATAGCAGGTAGCGAGGTTAATTATTATTCACAAAACTTCTCATCATCAAGTAGTTCTACTTTAAGAGTCGGCGGAGTTCCTGTTTTTTACTTTCCGTATCT